>CAMFFI010000209.1 GCA_945949625.1 uncultured bacterium
CATAAGAAGAACATGGTTGTCCGTACCGCCTGAAACAAGCTTGTTGCCTCTGTTAACAAGTCCCTGAGCAAGCGCCTGGGCATTTGCTACAACCTTTTTGCCGTATTCCTTGAACTCAGGCTTTAATGCTTCGCCGAGGCAAACAGCCTTTGCGGCAATTGTATGCATAAGAGGACCGCCCTGTGTTCCGGGGAAAATAGCCTTATCAATCTGCTTTGCAAATTCTTCTCTGCAAAGAATCATACCGCCTCTGGGACCTCTTAAGGTTTTGTGAGTTGTTGTTGTTACAAATTCAGCATAAGGAACAGGGTTTGGATGAACGCCTGCTGCAACCAATCCTGCAATATGAGCCATATCAACCATTAAATATGCACCGCAGGCGTCTGCGATTTCTCTGAATTTTGCAAAATCAATAATTCTCGGATATGCGCTGGCACCGCAAACAATCATCTTTGGCTTACATTCCAAAGCAAGCTCCATAACCTTATCATAATCAATAACGTGAGTTTCCGGGTCAACACCGTAGGATACAAAGTTAAAATACTTACCAGATATGTTTACAGGTGAACCGTGGGTAAGGTGTCCGCCCTCAGACAAATTCATTCCCATTACCGTATCGCCAGGCTCAAGCATTGCAAAATAAACGGCTGTGTTTGCCTGTGCTCCGGAGTGAGGCTGAACATTTGCATGCTCTGCGCCGAAAAGCTCACAGGCACGCTGTCTTGCAATTTCTTCCACTACGTCAACGCACTGACAGCCGCCGTAATATCTCTTTCCGGGATAGCCCTCTGCGTATTTGTTTGTCAACAGACTGCCCATTGCCGCCATAACAGCAGGGGTAACAATGTTTTCGCTGGCTATAAGTTCAAGATTTCTTCTTTGTCTTTTAAGCTCCTGCTCCATTGCGTCACCCACCGAAGGGTCATAGCTTTTTAAAAAATCAATGCTTGTAATTTTTTCACTCATAGTTTTACTCCTTATTTTTATTTCCTTTATTTTAATTTTCTTTTAAATAACTTTTCACTTCTTCAGCCAGATTATAAACATCACAAAGAGTTTTAACCTCTCCTGACTTCTTGCGAAATGCCGCTGCATTTTTCATACCCTTTAAGTAGTATGCTATATGCTTTCTCGACTGGAGAACACCCATATGCTCTCCTTTATATTCGCATATTTTTCCAACGTGTCTTATCATAACCTCAAGACGTTCTTCAATGCCCGGCGGTTCTATAAGAGTTCCGTCCTTTAAATAAGCGTTTATTCTCTGAAAAATCCAAGGATTGCCCAAGGCTGCACGTCCTACCATTACCAAATCACAGCCGGTAAAATCAAGTACTTTTTTGGCATCCCGGGGAGATTTTACATCTCCGTTTGCGATAACGGGAATTTCCACCGCTTCCTTTACGCTTTTAATAAGCTCGTAATCAACCGGCGGAGTATAATACTGCTTTCGTGTTCTGCCGTGAACGGTAATTGCAGAGGCTCCGTTTTCCTGACAAATTTTTGCAATCTCAACAGCATTGACGCTGTTTTCATCCCAGCCCTTTCTTATTTTAACAGTAACCGGAATATTGACCGCTCTTGTTACTTCCTTTACTATTTCTCCGCACAAAGACGGATTTTTCATTAATGCCGCACCGTTTCCGTTATTAACGATTTTAGGAGCAGGACAACCCATATTTATATCAATTATATCAGGTGAAAACTGCATTGCAAACTGTGCCGCTTCTGCCATAACCGACGGACTGTCGCCGAAAATCTGCACTCCGCAGGGACGTTCACTATCTGACAAAACCATAAGCTCTGCACTTTTTTTGCTTTTGTATGAAATTCCCTTGGCGCTTACCATTTCACTTACTGTATATGACGCGCCGAAATAGGTGCATAGCTCTCTGAACGCTCTGTCCGATATGCCCGCCATGGGCGCAAGGACTGCTTTGTTTTTTATCTGAACATTTCCTATATTCATTAATTCCTCTGATTATTTTCTTCTGTTCTTTTTATTTCCTGAATGTTTTGTAGAAATCAATACAATTGCAAGAACAAGTATTCCTGCCGCAACGCACGCCCATGAAACATATCCATAGGTAAGGTCGCCTTTATTCACATTGGGCTTTGATGTTGTGGGCGCTATTGTAGGCAGAGTCTTTTTTGGAACCGTGTCCTGTTCTTCATTTTTATTTTCTTGATTATATTGTGTTTCCTGATTGTTGTTTTCATTATTATTTGCAGGTTCGGTTTCAACATATTCTGTTTCATCGGGAACCGGCTGGGTTTCCTGCCCTTCGGGAGAATCGGTAGGAGTCTCTGTGGGCGCTTCTGTTTCAATTTCAGTCACAGAAGTTTCTTCCTGAGGGTTTTGCTCCTCAGTCTGAGATACAGAATTCTGAACATCATCTTCCTCAACAGCAACAGCACAAAACACAGAAAAAGCCGCTGTAATCAGCACAATTAAAAATACTGTTAAGTTTTTTAAAAAAGTTTTAAACTTCATCATAAACCCCAAAACCGTAAATAAATCATAATATAAATAATACATAAATTATTATAACAAAATCAAATCAGCTTTGCAAGACCTTGGCAAGTGACTGCCCAAACAATTTTCCCGAATATACCGCTTCATCCAGAGTGTTTGCGTCTGTACCGAATTCTATAAGCAGAGAGCCTGTGTTTACATTCATATTATAAGCAAAATATCCAAAATTAAGGGGTCTTGTCATTCCGGGAAACATAGCTTCAGTCTGATTTTGAAGTCTTAAGGCAAAACGCAGGTTGTAATTCCAGTCGGGATAATCAAGCGTACCGTCATCACACCCTGCCATTATCATAATCTGAGCGCCTTTTTTTCCGTTATAATCAAAGGTAGTTTTTATTTTATTTGTTTCACTGCCTAAGGAATCCCTGTGAATATCAAGAATTACCTTTATTTCAGGATACTTTTCAAGATATGAATTAATGGTTTCCAGGCTTCTGTCATAGCTTCCGCTATAGCTTGGATAATCGTGAATTGTTTTGTCATGAACAACGCCTATCCCCTGCTCCTTCAGAGAATTTTCTATGGCGTCTCCCACCTGAGTAACATTAAAAAGATTGTTTGTGCTTCTGGGATAATAGCTTTCAAAAAAGTACCCCT
>CAMFFI010000210.1 GCA_945949625.1 uncultured bacterium
TAGCCGCCGCAGTACTTGTCTGCTCGGCAATCCCGGCTTTTGCGGTAACAGAGGGTGAAACTGCAACAGCAGATGAAACTTCACCAACAGAGATGACACGTGAAGAAATTAATCGAGCTCAAAACAGACTAAATTATTATGCAAATCAAATTGAAAGTGAATATGTTTTTTATGGTAGGTGTGAACCTTCTTGGGCAGTTCCTGCTTGGACAGATAATTCAGTTGAACACCTTAAAAACATAATAAATGAAGTTCGTAAAGAGTTGTTTTCCTATAAAACTACACAGGAATTTGAAAATGGTAAGGTAAAGATTGATGATGCAGTTGAAAATCTTTGTATGTGCGCAAAATATACTTTTAATAAGTTGCTTGTGTATTTGGAAAGAGATTATAATTCAACCGGATATTATGATGAAGATACTTACGCAAGACTGAAAACTGTTTATGAAGATGCGCAAAAAGTATATAATTCATATGATTCAGTAACCGACAGAGAAATTCACGTTTCATATATCAATATGCGTAATATGTTTGATGATCTTTGTTCTTACAATCCGGTTTGCGGTGATGTTGACAAAAACGGCAGTTTCAATATATGTGATGTAACTCTTATGCAGCTTGATCTTGCCGAAATAGAGAAGCTTAATAACTCTCAAAGATTTTGTGCTAATTTTGATAAAGGAACAAAGATTACAGATGTAACAGAATGGCAGCTATGTCTTGCAGAGATAGAGGGTTATGATTATACAGAAAGAGCAACTAATTATCAGAATAAATTAAACACATTAATTGAAAATAAAGGTATTGATCCAAACGTGCCGTACTGGAAAGATACAACAAAGTGGCTCGATATGGAACAAATTAATTATATGTACTACTTTGACGTTTATGTAAATAATTTCTGGGATTGGGTATCTTAATACAGTTAAGAATAGGAGAAAAAAATGAAAAGAAAATATAGTTTAATTAGTGCTATTCTGATACTTTTACTTTCTGTAACAAGCGTTGCTGTTTTCCCTGTATCTGCAACAAGCAGTGATTCGGAAAATGACGACTGGAACGTTGGTGATGTAAGCCAATATGGTCTTTTAAACGATGGTTTTCAGCCAAGATATGTTGAAAAGGAAGAGGGTGAGGGCTTTACCTTTACCGACCTTAGTTCATATGACCCGAGAATTACAAATTCTACAACGCATGTGAAGGACCAGGGGAATGTAGGTGCTTGCTGGGCATTTGCGTCAAATGCTATGTTTGAAAATTCCGTTTATAAAAATACAGGAATGAAATACAGCTATTCTGAGCAGGCTATGCGTATTGTAAATAGTGATTTGCTGAAAAACACCTTGGGACACAATCCTGATTACGGTCATTTTCCAGGATCTCCGTCAACTGCTAAAAGTCTTGTAGCCGGTCTTTCATATCTGACAAACAGAAACAATCCTGTTTCAAATGAGGTATCATGGATAGCACCTAACTTTGAGTCGGATATTCCTTTTACTTATATTGCGGGAGACCCATTACAAGATGCAGGTGCAGTTTGGTCTGATAATTTTAATACCTCCTATGCAAACGCATATGTAACTGAAACAGAATATATTCCTCCAGAGCTTGATTATATAAAAACCTATGTATTGGAATACGGTGCCGCATATTTGCCTTTTTGTGCTCCTAAGCTGGTGGAAAATTCTACAACAGTATATACAAATTACAATCCTGAAACATACGCAGCTTATAATGATTATTACATTAGAGAACAAATGCACGCTGTGGCAATTGTCGGATGGGACGATAATTTTCCAAAGGAAAATTTCCTTGAGCCTGACAAAATTCAAAATGACGGTGCATACCTCGTGAAAAACAGTTGGGGTACCGACTTTGGCGACAATGGCTATATGTGGATTTCTTATGAAGATAAAACACTTTTTTATAATAATGGATACTGTAGCATTATAAAGGATGTTGCACCTGTATCAAAGAACGAACGTATGCTTTCCTATGATTTAATGCCGGCTGTTAATTTAAAACCATTTAATATAGCGCAAAGCAATAACTCTATTTATATGGCAAATGTATATGATGTTTCGGAATTGGCTGACGATTATGGAAAAATAAGCAAGGTTATGTTCTATTCAAATGAAATCGGTGCCGCTTACAGGGTGTATGTAGTACCAATGAGTAATGAAGACACAACCCTGCCGCCCGTTTCACAATTAGGCTCATATAAGGCATATGGTGCTGTAAACTTTCACGGTTATATTACAGCAGATTTTTCAACTCCATATACAATAAGTGAAGATACCGACAAGATAGCTGTTATTGTAAAGTTTATTTTTGATTATGACGATAAGCTTGCAGAATGTGAGCCGGGTAATAATCCACAGTTTAATTTATCGGTAGAATGTCTGGATGTTAATTTTTACAACCCAGTCATAAACCCCGGAGAAAGCTATTTTTACTTTGAAAACGGTTGGACTGATTTGGAGGGCGTATCAGAAGGTAACGGCAATTTCTGCATAAGACCAACGCTTGTAAGAAGAACGCCTATAACACAAGATTCCGCTTTATCTGTGAATGAGGTTCTAAACAAAGGTCAGGATATTTCTGTTGACGTTAATTTAAACGGAAACTTATTATATTCTATTAAGAAAAACGGAAATGTCATAATGTATGAAGATACAGACTTCACAAGAAGCGGCAATACGGTTACGATTAAAAAATCTTTCCTCGACAGCTTGAGCACCACAAGTGCAACAAATGTTGTGTTTAACTTTACTGACGGTGCAAGCCAAACACTTAGAATTTTGCCAAAAGCAGAATTGCAGACAGCAACCATAAGCGGAAAATATGCAATCGGACAAACGCTTACAGCATCTGCCATAAGCACTGACGGAGGAGTTTCGGACAGCGACGTAAATTATCAGTGGCAATATTCTGCTGACGGAAACAACTGGACAAATATTGACGGTGCAACGTCCAAAACATATAATCTTACCAATAATGAATTTTTAAAATACGTAAGAGTTAAAGTAACAGCAATAAACGGCGGAGGTCTTGCCGCTCCTAAAACAGTTTATTCGGAGTCAACACCGATAAAAATTATTCTGTATGGTGATGTCAATCTGAACGGAGAGG
>CAMFFI010000211.1 GCA_945949625.1 uncultured bacterium
GGCAATATTCCGAAATTTGCACCCATAGGCTGAAATCTGGCAACGGTTTCATCGCTTATATATCGGCTTAATGCACCAATCATTGAATTTTCAGGCAAAACTAATGTTTCCTTGCCTGTCAGTAATCTTGCGCAGTTAATTCCAGCCATAAGGCCCGAGGACGCTGATTCCATATACCCTTCAACACCTGTAATCTGTCCGGCAAAAAACAAATTACGGTTATTTTTTAAACTAAAATCTCCGTTAAGAAGCTTTGGTGAATTAATAAAGGTGTTTCTGTGCATTACTCCGAAACGGCAAAATTCCGCATTTTTCAAAGCAGGAATAAGTCCAAAAACTCGTTTTTGCTCGGGAAATTTCAGATTTGTCTGAAAGCCCACAAGATTATACATTGTTCCTGCGGAATTTTCCTTTCTCAACTGAAGAACCGCCCATGGTCTGTGACCTGTTTTCGGGTCAGTCAGTCCAACCGGCTTCATTGGTCCGAATCTCAAAGTCTCAATCCCACGCTGAGCCATAACCTCAACAGGCATACAGCCCTCATAAACCTTTGGATTGTTCACGTCAAAATCGTTAAGGGGAGCACGTTCCGCTTTAATAAGCTCGTTGTAAAACAGCTCATACTCTTCCTTGTTCATCGGACAGTTTATATAATCGTCACTGTCGCCTTTTCCATAGCGAGAGGCAAAAAAAGCAGAATTCATATCTAACGAATCAGCCCGTACAATCGGTGCAGCTGCATCGAAAAATGAAAGTGAATCTCCAAAGCTTTCGGCAATTGACTTTGCCAAATCATCAGAGGTAAGAGGACCTGTTGCAATAACCGTCAGAACACTGAAATCAAGGCTTTTAACCTCTTGATTTATAACATTGATATTTTCATTACCGTTAATTTCATCGGTTACAAGCTTTGAAAAAATTTCTCTGTCAACAGCCAGCGCACCTCCGGCAGGTACAGAGGATTTATCTGCACACTTCATCAGAAGTGAATCAAGCATACGCATTTCCTCTTTCAGCATACCTGCGGCGCTGCCGATTCTTGCAGCTTTTAAGGAATTTGAACATACAAGCTCTGCAAACAAATCGCTTTTATGGGCGGGCGTTTTTTTATTCGGCTTCATTTCATAAAGATTGACCATAACTCCTCTTTTTGAAAGCTGATAAGCCGCCTCACTGCCGGCTAAGCCGGCGCCGATTACATTAGCATTCATTAGTTATTCTCCGATTCCTTTATGGTTTTTGTAAAACCGCACCCCTCTTTTGAACAGAAAAGGACAGGTTTTTTACCTTTTTTCTTATAAAGAATTTCTCCGCATTGTGGACATCTTTCATTAACAGGTTCATTCCAAGATACAAAATCACATTCAGGATAGTTGCTGCATCCATAAAATACTCTTTTTGATTTGGTATGCTTAACAATTACATCGCCGTTACATTTAGGACAATGCACTCCGGTTTTTTCAACGTATTTCATTACATTTTTACATTCGGGATAACCGGGGCAAGCAATAAATTTACCGTATCTACCAACCTTTACAACCATTTTTCGTCCGCATTTATCACAGATTATATCGGTTTCATCTTCTTTAAGCTGAATTTTTACGCCTTCCATTTCTTCCTTAGCTTTTTTCAGCGTCTTTTCAAAATCTCCGTAGAAATCATCAAGCAAATCCACCCAATTCTTTTTGCCCTCTTCTACTGTGTCAAGCTCGCTTTCCATCTGTGCAGTGAATTTAACATTTACTATTTTAGGAAAACGCTCTTTCATTAATTTTACCGATACTTCGCCAAGCTCGGTAGGCACTAAGCTTTTAGCCTCACGCTTAACGTATTCCCTTGAGGTTATGGTAGAAATTGTAGCGGCATAAGTTGAAGGTCTGCCGATTCCGTATTCTTCAAGAGCTTTAATTAATGAGGCTTCGGTATAACGTGCAGGCGGCTGTGTGAAATGCTGATTAGGCACAATTTCCTTTACCTTTGCAGTCATATTCTTTTCCAAAGGCGGAAGCTCGGTTGTTTTCTTCTCTTCCTCATCCTTACTTTCAGTGTATAAACAGGTAAATCCGTCAAAATCAACTCTGTAACCGGAAGCCTTAAAAATATAGCCGTTACCTTCAATATCAGCCTGAGTGGTCTTTTGGATACAGTCAGCCATTTGTGAAGCAACAAATCTGTTCCAAATAAGCTTGTAAAGCTTGTATTGGTCTGAGGTAAGGCTGTCTTTAATTTTATCAGGCGGAAATTGTGTTGTTGTCGGTCTTATTGCTTCGTGTCCGTCCTGTGCATTTGAACGTGATTTGAAAAATCTCGGCTTTGGAGGAAGATATTTTTCACCGTATTCCGACGAAATAAATTCCTTAACGCTTTCCATAGCCACATTTGAAACACGAAGCGAGTCAGTTCTCATATAAGTTATTAAACCGGTTGCGCCGAAGCCTGCAAGCTCTATGCCTTCATACAGCTCCTGTGCAACTTTCATAGTTCTTTTTGACTGAAAACCAAGCTTTCTTGAAGCCTCCTGCTGGAGAGTAGAAGTAATAAACGGAGGTGCAGGTGATTTTTTTCGTGTTCCGTTTTTTACCTTTGTTATAACAAAATCTGCATCTTTTACATCATTGTAAATCTTATCTGCTTCCTCTTTTGAAGAAATTTTAATTTTTCCCTTTTCATCACCGTATAAAGACGCAGTAAAAACTCGTCTGCTTCCCTTTGGAATAAATTTTGCGTCAATAGACCAATACTCCTCAGGCTTGAATTTTCTGATTTCTTCTTCTCTGTCAACAATAATTCTCACAGCAACAGACTGCACACGTCCTGCCGACAGACCTCTGCGGATTTTTTGGGAAATAAAAGGGCTTAACTTGTAGCCTACAAGTCTGTCAAGAATTCTTCTTGCCTGCTGTGCGTTTACAAGGTCGATATCAATAGAGCGAGGAGAAGACATACCCTTTTCAATACCGCTTTTTGTAATTTCGTTAAATTCAATTCTGTTTTTATCATCAAGGTTTAAGTCTAAAAGATATGCAAGATGCCAGGAAATTGCCTCACCCTCTCTATCCGGGTCAGTTGCAAGATATACTGCGTCGCATTCTTTTGCCATCTTTTTAAGATTTTTA
>CAMFFI010000212.1 GCA_945949625.1 uncultured bacterium
CTATTCGCTCCGCAGGACGCACATACGGGGATTACCCCGTATAGAAGTGCGCCCTTATCTGTTCGACAAATCGGAATTTGTAGGATTCTTTACATAGATAAAATATCAATTACTTAACTCTCACTGTTTACTGGACATATCATTTGTAAATCATATGGCTCATCTTCAGCAATTTCTTTTATAGGACTATCAGTTAGGCTACAACCCATGGCATTATAAAAAGCTATAGTTTCCTCAGAAGAACAGGCAGAAATATATAATGCCTCAGCACCAGCTTTTCGTGCCTCTTCTTTTCCTTTGTCAAACAGTTTTCTGCCTATTCCATGCCCTCGAACTTCTGCAGATACTTGCATCAAATCGAGAATCATATATGAACCATTTAGTTTTTTCATTAGCCCAATAAATCCAACTACTCTATCACCATCTAATGCGAGATATGTTATATATTCTTTTTTGCTAATATCTTTAGCGACAGATCGTCTTTTTTCCATATCCCAATCTTCTGTATATGAGCATTCTACTAGACTATATTCCCCATTCTTTTTTCGATATACTCTTTTTACATCCTGCTTTCTAATATAGTTATCTAATGAATCTATCCTAAAATTTTCTTTTGACAATAATTCAATTCTAATCAACTAATACTTCTCCTTTGTTGGTGTTCTTTTCTGATTCAATTATTACAACCTCTTTCATACACAACACCCCCTCACAGAGAATAGGAATTTACCGCATCAACAAACTCCGATTTGTAGGTCTGTTCAGTTCTATATTATCATATAACAGGATAAAATACAAGAACAGCCACAGCAGAGCAAACTACTGTGACTGTTACTGTCTTATGAATACCGCCCTTTTGTCGGGGAAGCTTTTTATGATGCTTGAAATTATCTGACCTGTTTAACCTTTGCAGCTTTACCGACTCTGTCACGAAGATAATAGAGTTTGGCTCTTCTTACACGGCCATGACGTACAACCTCTACCTTTTCAATAAGGGGGCTGTGAATCGGGAATACTCTTTCGATTCCGCATCCGTGTGCTACACGGCGAACGGTGAAAGACTCGGAAATTCCGCCATGCTGTTTTGCAATAACTGCGCCTTCAAAAATCTGGGTTCTGTAATTGTCTCCCTCTTTGATTTTGCAATATACCTTTACGGTATCGCCTACTGCAACAACGGGTTTGTCAGCTCTCAGGCAATCCTGAGCGATAAGTTTAAGTGCATCCATGTTTAGTATCCTCCTTTTTTATTTTTCAGACATTCATACTCACGGATACTATCCGGTGACAGAGGACTGCCCGCCCGGCAATTCTTTGAAATTACCGTTCCCGTCGCAGGGAATGCGACAGCGTTGTCTGCGCACATACAGACAGCTTTATTATAATAACACAAGTAAATCATAATTGCAAGTGTTTTTTGGCTTTTTTCAGCAGAATTCTTCCATTTTTCCGTTATACACGGCCACTCGTTTTACTTCAATATCTTCCGGTACAATTTCGCTGAATTCTTTGAATGCCTGAAGCACAAGCCCCGGGTTTATGTTAAACTCAACTCCGGAAACAAGGCGTGCTTTGAAACAGAATCTGTTTTCAAACAATTTCAGTTTTGAAAGACGGACTTTTTCTCCTTCTTTAAGATTAACATCCTCTACTCCGCGCTTTGTCGCTTTTTTAACGGTCACGCTTTCACGGGTGAAGCATCTGTACCACTGTGCAAGCACTTCCTCGGGGTCTATGCCTTCAGCAGTAAAAGAAATATTGTAATCCGCAAAACGAATTACCTTTGCGTTCATTACCGGTTTTGCGGCTTTATAGGCTTTAAATCCGGAAGGAAGAACCTTGTTTATTTTATCCACAATCTCTTTATTCGGAATATGAGAAGAAAGCCGAAAATCAACTGTTTCCACATTGCTTTCATATCCGAGAGAAAGCGGCAGCGCAAAGGTAAGATAAAGGTGAGGATTAAATCCCTCCGTATACCAAAAGTCAAGGTCTTTACAGCGGCGGAACGCCCTTTGGAACGTACGCATCGTATCAAGATGCGAAATATATTTTGCGGAGCCTGTTTTGCTGTAAAAAAGTCTTATATCTTCATAGCCGTTTTCATTACTCAAAGCAGGCGCCCCCTTTCAGGCAATTTGCACCGCATCCCGAACATTTTTCGCGGCAGTTAGGCGTTGTAACTCCCTCGTGTGCCTTTTTGTTTTCGTTTATGATGAATTTCTTTGATACGCCGTAATTGAAAATATCCCATGGCATAACTTCGTCATAGTTTCTTTTGCGGTTAGCATAAAATTCCGGATTAATCCCGCACTCTTCAAATGCTTCCATCCATTTTTCAGATTTGAAATGGTTATCCCAGCTATCAAAATTGCAGCCTTTTTTCCATGCGGTTTCAATTACTTTGCCAAGACGGCGGTCGCCGCGTGCAAGAACGCCTTCCATAAACGAGCTTTCAACGTCATGCCAGCTAATGTCTATTTTTTTGCTGCGAACGGTAGATTTAATCAGTTCCTGTTTTCTGCGAAGTTCTTCTCTGGTGTCCTGCGGTTCAAATTCAAACGGAGTAAAAGGCTTGGGAACAAAATTTGCTATACTTGCAGTAAGGTGGATTGCCTTTCCTTTAGGCTTGTCCTTCATATGATAATAAAAATCCACAATACGCTGAAGCAAATCCACAATTCCGACAATATCATCGTCTGTTTCGGTAGGAAGACCCATCATAAAGTACAGCTTTACTTTTGTATATCCGCCTTTGAATGCAATGGAGCATGTACCGAATATTTCATCTTCGGTAACATTTTT
This sequence comes from uncultured bacterium, assembly GCA_945949625.1. GTDB lineage: Bacteria > Bacillota > Clostridia > Oscillospirales > Acutalibacteraceae > Ruminococcoides. Next base: position 2,806 of record CAMFFI010000212.1, read on the forward strand.
GTTTATTACATCACGCAGGCGTTGAGTTCCCGCTTCGGGAGCGAAAGTAAGTCCGCTTTTGCGCACCTTGCTGATTTTGAGCATAAGCTCGTCGTTAAAGTTATCAACGCGCAGCGACGGCACTGCAAGATTTATATGGTCGCGCTCAGTCCAGCCTATCAGCTTGTCTAAAAGCAAATTTAGCCGACTGTAATCGCTGGTACTCAACGAGGTAAGAGAAAGTTCGTCATAACCGGTGCTTTCACATAGATTATGCGCATCTTTTTCAAGAGTTTCCGCCTGCTTTTCGCGTAGAGGACGATAAAT
>CAMFFI010000213.1 GCA_945949625.1 uncultured bacterium
CGGAGCTTGAAAAAACGCTTGATGTCCAATATCCTTTAATAACCGGTGACGGTGAAAACTTTTTTATGCCGGTCTTAAATCGGTCAACGGGTATCCCTCTTAACGACGGAACAAATTGGATTAAAAAACGCACTCCTGTTGCTAATGAGGATTTTTATGAGGAAGATATTTATTTTAGAAGTAAAAGCCAATTAGATGTATATTTAAGCGGTGCAAGTTCAATTTCTCCAAACAGTACTACCGATAATTTTAGTACATTCGGCAACTTTTCAAGAGATTACATAGCAGGCGCTTCTCGGGTAGCTGTATTTGATGTTACAAAGGAAGACGATAAAACAACCGATGCAAATGAAGAAACATTAGAGAAAAAGCTCCTTTGGATTCCAAATGACAATTATGAACTTAAGCAAGGGGATGACTTTACAGAAATTCCCACTGAAAGCTCCGGCGGCTCAGGTATTAATCCAGACCCTAATGTTACATTTGGACTGAATAATACAGCAATATACGAACAGGCAAATTACTGGCTGTGGGAAGGTCATGCCAATAAAACAAATCATGGAAATATTACAGCTCCGCCTATTTCACAGCAAATGTTTAAGAATAAAAACGATGGTTTGTACTACGGTGCAATTGAAGTAACATCAGATACCGACTTAGACCATTTTATTGACATAACTAAGTCTTCAGCTTTGAATATTTCAAATACATCAATTCAAGGAACTCAATCAAGTTCGGTAAAGTCATTAATTGATTATAATTTTAATGATAACCTATATTGGATCGGCGTTTTTGTTGACGGTACTTATAACATTACGTATAACAGCAACGAGGGTAGATGGGCGAAGATGGTAGTTGATGCTGATCCAAACAAAGAAACATTTTTTGGTTCCATTGACAGATTTCAGGTTTTATTAACATATGATTCATCTTCCAATCAGGTTGTATTTAAAGATTTTATCTTTTTTAATTCAACAACCGGAGAAATCGGCGGCGGAACCGGCGATTATGGCTTGGAAACAAAAACATATATTTTAAATAATGATGATAACATTGTAATTACAGGAACAAATTCATCTTCAGAGGTATATGCGCTTGCTTTTGAGGATAACAGCCTTTCTTCTTCATTAGTGACTGTTACAGATGACAAAATAACCTCAGGCAGCGTCCCTGATAAATGTGTATTTAATGTTGAAAAGGCAAACAGTCAGTACTATTTTAAACATATTCCAACTAACAAATATCTGTCTGTTAATGCAAATAACCAATTAACTTTGTCCGACGAAACGCAAAAGATACCGTTTAGTTTATTAACAGGAACAAACGGATGTCAGTTGTATTACGACGGAAAGTATATCAGTCTCCTCGGAGAGAGTTTTTATTTGGATACAAGTAAGTTTGATTTAAAGATTTATAAAGGAACGACTTACACTTTAAATTCTAACAGTACTGCTGCCGAAACCTATAAATATTACAGCGGAACCGGTATTGATACAACAGATTTTGCAAGAAGTGATTATATGCTGACTTCTGATTTGTCAGATAATGATAAGAATGTTCCTCTGGTAAGACTGAAAAAGGATTCTGACAGCGATTATTATATAGGTCATATAAAGCTTCGCATATGGGTTGAAGGAACAGACAGAGAGGCAAAAATACCTCTTGTAAACGGAAAATTCAGTAATAACCTTGTTTTCAAAGGTGAAGAAATTAAAGAGGAAACAGCATAACAATAAGGAGGAATAAAAATGCAATCAGCTAAAAAGAAAAAATTAATAATTGCAAATTCTTTCCTTTTGTTATTTTTAATAGCAGGTTCTGTTTTTGCTTGGTTTGCAGTTAATTACAATAATCATGTAAGCTCAAATGATGTAACTGTCGTTGCTGATAATGCACTTCAATTATCTATTGATAACACTAATTGGTCATCAAATATTAATTTATCAAATGAAGATTGGTTCAGCAACGTAAAATTTACAGACATAACCGGTTCGGGTAACGGCAAGTTTTTAAGGCCGACATTGGAACAACAGGTTGATTATGCAAGCGTAGATGATTCGGGTACTTGGAAAGTTCCGGCAGTAAATTTGGATTATGTAAAATTTACATTGTATATGCGTTCAAAAGACCCGCTGACTGTTTCATTAGGCAAAGATTCTCGTGCAGCAACACCTGATGACAGCGCTCTTTTAGAAACATCAGACAATGTACCGTCAAATCCAAGCTCGTTCAGCACAAGGCCTAATTGCTTTTCTAAAGATATAGTGGTTGGCGCTGTAAGAGTAAGTGCCTGCGAAAGCGGAACAAATAATAATATATTTACCTGGATACCAAGACCTGAAATATTTGTATCAGACAGTACTGCTACCAGAAAAGTTACATATGACGCTATATCAACTAATGCATCAAGCACAGCATCATCATATAAGCATACATATTACGATTATACATCCAAAGCGTTAACTACTGACAGTTCTGTACTTACTGGAACAATCACGGACAGCAATTCAAGGAATTTGAAAGTTCTTGTAAAAAACAGCGATACAGGTTATTATGAAGGTAAGGTTGACTTTTATGTATGGCTTGAAGGCTGTGATAATGAGGCGCGTCGAGCTTTTGTAGGCGGTAATTTCAAGCTTTATCTCAACATTGTTTCTGAAGGCTAAATAAGAAGCTAAATAATTATTAATTCTAATTCAGGGAGGTGCCGTAATGAATATGAAAAGAATCAACCGTTTTCTTCAGGAAAATAAAAAAATTGCCATATCTGTTATTGCACTCCTTGAAGCTGTTTTAATATTCAGTGCCGCTACTTTTTCCTGGATAGAGGGTTCAAAGAACGGCTCTGTTAAAGATGAAAATTCAACTGTTTCTGCCGGAACAGGTCTTCTTTTTACGGATTTAAACGGAAATACCATTAATAATTTAATCCTTGATAAAGTAGAATTAGAAGATTGCTCAAGTATTGACGGCAGAAACTTTTTCTTTCCTACCACTGAAACGGAAGTAAGCGCAAGTACACAGAATATGGTTTTCAGAGCAGGTACGGATAATGATAAAAATGCAAAATATATAAGTAAGGAT
>CAMFFI010000214.1 GCA_945949625.1 uncultured bacterium
CGGAGCAATGTGCGTTTCCTTTTCGGGAAGATGTTTAATATCAAGCTATATGACCGGAAGAGACGCAAACAGAGGCGACTGCGCTCAGCCATGCAGGTGGAAATATCATCTTTATGAGGAAAACCGACAGGGACAGTATTTTCCTGTTGAAGAAACGGATAAGGGTACTTATCTTTACAATTCCCGTGACCTTTGTATGATTGAACATATTCCGGAGCTTGTAAAAGCAGGGATTTCCAGCTTTAAAATCGAAGGCAGGGCAAAATCCGCATATTATGTGTCGGTTACAACAAACGCTTACCGTCACGCTGTTCTTGATTATATGAAGGAACAGGAAAACTTTTCTCTTAAGCCTTGGATAAAAGAAGAGCTTGATAAAATCAGCCACAGGGAATATAATACAGGCTTTTATTTTGGTCACGAGCCGGGACAGGTTACCGGCAACGGCGGTTACATCAGACATTATGATGTTGTTGCAGTTTGTGAAAAGGAGCAGGACTTAACCTGTGAAATTACACAGCGTAATAAGTTTTCTGTTGGAGATGAGCTTGACGTTCTTCCTCCAAGCGGAATACCGTTTATTACAAAATGTACGGGACTAAAGGATATTTACGGAAATGACAGGGAAAACGCTCCTCACGCAATGGAAAGGCTTTTCCTTAAAACTGATAAGCCTATACCTGCGTCGTCTGTAATAAGATGCAAAAGGTCTTGACAATCTTAATTTCAGGTCTTATAATTACAAGGTAATATAATATATTGGCTGTGACAGGAAGAGTTGTCCCCAAACCATTCAGAGAGAAGCCGTTCGGTGCAAGGCTTTTGGATTAAGGATAACAGCCGCCCCTGAGCCACTGTGCGATGAGTACAGCGTATTTCTGCGTTAAGGATTTTATCTGTAATGATATTCAAGCGGGCGGCACAGCCGTCAATTTGGGTGGTACCACAGGAGTTATCGGCTCTTGTCCCATATGGGACAGGAGCTTTTTATTTTATAATAGGAGAGATTTATAATGGAATGGACAGGTCTTAACGAACTCAGAGAAAAATTTCTTGAATTCTTTGAAAGTAAAGAGCATTTGCGTTTGCCCAGCTTTTCTTTAATTCCAAAGGATGACAACAGCCTTCTGCTTATTAACAGCGGTATGGCTCCAATGAAAAAATACTTTACAGGCGAGGTAACCCCTCCTAAAACAAGGGTTACAACCTGCCAGAAATGTATCCGTACACCTGATATTGAGCGTGTAGGAATTACTGCACGTCACGGTACATTTTTTGAAATGCTGGGAAACTTTTCCTTTGGCGATTATTTCAAGCACGAGGCAACAGCCTGGGCGTGGGAATTTTTTACAGAGGTATTAAAAATGCCGAAGGAGCTTCTCTACTGCTCAATTTATGAAGATGATGAAGAAACCTATAAAATCTGGACAGAAGAAGTAGGCGTTGACCCTTCGCATATTGTCAGATTAGGCAAAGAGGATAACTTCTGGGAGCACGGTCCCGGTCCCTGCGGCCCCTGTACCGAAATTTATTTTGACAGAGGAGCCGATAAAGGCTGCGGAAGTCCCGATTGTCACGTGGGCTGTGAATGCGATAGATTTGTAGAGGTCTGGAACGTAGTATTTTCTCAGTTTGAAAATGACGGCAACGGAAACTACACTCCTCTTGAGCATCCGAATATTGATACAGGTATGGGACTTGAACGTCTTGCCTGTGTAATGCAGGGTGTGGACAACCTGTTCCTTGTTGATACTGTGCAGAATATTATGAAACACATTTCTCAAATTGTAGGCGTAAATTACGGCGAAGATGAGAAAAAGGATATTTCACTGCGTGTTATTACAGACCATGTGAGAAGTACAACATTTATGATTGCCGACGGTGTAATGCCTTCCAATGAGGGAAGAGGCTATGTTCTGAGAAGACTTTTAAGAAGAGCGTCACGTCATGGCAGACTTTTAGGATACAACAAGCCTTTCCTTTATAAGGTTTGTGAAACCGTTATTAAAGAAAACGAAAAAGCATATCCCGAGCTTGTAGAAAAGAAAGAGCTTATTATAAAGCTTATTAAGGTTGAAGAAGAAAACTTTAACCGCACAATCGAACAGGGACTTGAATTGCTTAATGAAATTGCAGATAAAAGCGAAAGTATGATAATAAGCGGCGAGGACGCTTTCAAGCTTAACGACACCTACGGCTTTCCGATAGATTTAACACAGGAAATTCTTTCTGAAAAAGGTATGAAAATTGACCTTGAACGTTTCCACGAGCTTTTAAAGGAGCAGAAAAACCGTTCTCGTGCAAAAAGAAAAAATGCAGGAGCTGACGCTTGGATTTCCGATGCTACTGATTTATCCGACGTTCCTGCAACTGAATTTACGGGATATAAAGAATATTCATCAAAGGCTAAGGTTCTTGCAATTATTAAAGACGGAGAGAAATGCCATACCGCATATAAAGGCGAAAGCGTTATTGTTATTCTTGACAAAACACCGTTCTATGCCGAAAGCGGCGGACAGGTAGGCGATACGGGAGAGATTAAATCCGATACCACTGCTGTTTGCGTAAGTGATACAACAAAAAACCCGTCGGGAATTTTCTTCCACTATTGTACGGTTGCTGACGGAGTGCTTGAAACAGGAGATGAAGTAACAGCAAATATTGACGTTCAGCGCCGTCAGGATATTATGAGAAACCATACGGCTGCACATCTTCTTCAGGCTGCATTAAGAAAGGTTCTGGGCAATCACGTTGAACAGGCAGGTCAGCTTGTAAACGATACAATGCTTAGATTTGACTTCACTCATTTTTCTGCTATGACTCCAAAAGAAATTGAAGAAGTTGAATCACTTGTAAATAACGTAATTTTCAGCGCTTTGACTGTTGAAACAATGGAGCTGCCCATTGAAGAGGCTAAAAAAATGGGTGCTATGGCATTGTTCGGTGAAAAATACGGCGACATAGTTCGTGTTGTAAAAGCAGGAGATTTCTCCGTTGAGTTTTGCGGAGGTACTCACGTTGACAATACTGCCAAGCTGGGAATTTTCAAAATCAGACAGGAAGGCTCTGTTGCAGCAGGCGT
>CAMFFI010000215.1 GCA_945949625.1 uncultured bacterium
CTAATGTAATTACATAATCTCCAACAGCAGTAGGAGTCCAAACGACTGAATTTGCACTTCCGAAGTTGCTAAGTACAATTGTCTGATTTGTTGCTGTATTGGTTACAGAGAATTTATAGCTTACTGCACTGTCGTCTAAATTTTTAGCATTAGCAGTAACTGTAATATCCATTCCTGTGTATTGCGGACTTGCAAGGTCGGTTGTGAAGCTTGTGATTTTTAAAGGATTTCCGTCATAAACTTCCCAAGTATTATTTTTGTTATTATAAACGTAACCTGTGCCGGGATAAGACAAATTACCGGTCTGTGTACTGCCGTCGTTGAAAATAATCATATCATACTGACTGTTATCAACGTCACAGCTCCACAAGCCGTCGCCCAAATTTGTCATTGCAACACCCGGCCAAGCATGATTTTTAATAGAAGAATTTGCATCATTCCACATATAGCAATTAACGCTTGACCAACCTGCGTCGTTCTGACAGTAAACTACGTTGTCACCGCTTGGTGCAGAAGTGGTGGGCTGTGTTGGAGCCTCAGTAGGATCTGAAGAACCAGTTGGTGTTGTCTGAGGAGCAGTTGTCGGCTCTACCTCATGATGGGCAGCAATTGCCGCATCAGTTGTTGTCCATGTACCGGTAATGTCTGTACCGGTAGCTGATGAAGGAACAAAGCAATTGTTTGTAGAATCAACTGCAACAGTAAATTTCTGGGTTGTTGCCGTAGGGTTTGAATTTGAGTTTGCAAAGTAGAAACTCGTTCCGCCCCAATTACCAAGATTATAAGTATATATACCGTTGCTTCCTTTGGACATTTGTGAATATTCTGTATAAACACCGTCATTACCGACTTTTACAAGATAAACATTATCCCATTTAGCTGTGTAGTTATCAAAATTATAAGTTCCCTGCAGGTCAAACGCAGAAACTGTGATTGTTCCCACAATCAAAGTAGTAAGCACCATTAAAACTGATAAAACTACTGAAAGGGTACGCTTTGAAATTTGCTTTAATTTCATTTTTTGATTTTACCTCCTTAAAAATTTGCATGCAGAATAAGTTTTAGCATTGCTTTATCAGTCCGAGCAAACGGCAGACTGATAAAATTTTACTTTAATTTTCTGCTTCGATTAAATGATTTTTTCCTCCTTAAACTTCTAAATAATTAAATTTGTTTAGAGGGTATAACTCACCCATAAACTAATTCATAATTATTATAATAATTTTAGCGTTACTTATTGTTCGCAATAAGAATTTTAAAATGCTGTTTATGACAAATTTTAAATATGTTTTTTAGTAATTTGTACCAAAGAAATAATGGACGTGATATATTTTTATAAAGAGAGTTCAATTTATTCGCCCTTTATTTTATCCCAATAGGCTTTAAAGCTCTGTTCGTTTTTATTGTCACCGTAAACATAATATTTTTTATTCTTTAATTCATCAGGCAGATACTGCTGTTTAACGTAGTGGTTTTCAAAATCATGGGGATACAGATAAAATTGTCCCTTATTTGGGTTATCCTCGCCGTCAAAGTGCTTATTCTGAAGCTGTCTGGGAATTGAGCCTGATTTTCCCGACTCAATATCCTTCATTGCCTCATTTATTGCATTATAGGCAGAGTTTGATTTAGGCGAATTACACACCATAATAACTGCGTCAGCCAAAGGTATTCTCGCCTCGGGAAGTCCCACCTGCAAGGCTATGTCAACACAGGACTTGACCACCGGTATAAGAGACGGATAAGCAAGTCCTACATCCTCACAGGCACATACCATAAGTCTTCGGCAGGCTCCCGTCAAATCACCGGCAGAGAGAAGTCTTGCAAGGTAATGTATGGCGGCATCCGAGTCAGAGCCGCGCATACTTTTTTGATAAGCAGATAAAATATCGTAATGCTCATCACCGTTTTTATCATATCTGAAAGCAGTTTTTCGGGTAAGCTGCATTACATTGTCAACCGTAATTATTTTTTTGCCCTTGCAGTCGTCAGCAGACAAAAAACCAAGCTCCAGCGTGTTAATGGCTTTTCGCACATCTCCTCCGCATGACTGTGAAATATACTCGGCGCACTCATCGCTTATATCTATTTCACAGCTTTGCTCCTTCTCCAGAAAATTCACTCCGCGCAGAACAGCCTTTTTGATTTCCGTCGCCGTAACAGGTTTAAATTCAAATACAGTACTTCTGCTTAAAATAGCATTATAAACATAAAAATAGGGGTTTTCTGTTGTTGATGCAATCAGAGTAATTCTTCCGTTTTCAATAAACTCCAGCAGAGTTTGCTGCTGCTTTTTATTAAAATACTGAATTTCGTCCAGATAAAGAAGTATTCCGTTCAGCCCTGCAAAAGTGTCAAGCTGAGAAAAAATCTCCTTTAAATCTGCGGTTGAGGCAGTCGTACCGTTAAGCTTTTTAAGAGTTTTATTTGTTTTTCTTGCAATATACGACGCAAGTGTGGTTTTGCCCACGCCTGACGGTCCGTAAAAAATCAGGTTGGGAATTTCTCCTCTTTCTATAATTTTTCTCAAAGCCTTTCCGCTTCCGATTAAATGCTCCTGACCTACAATATCGTCAAGGCTTTCAGGTCTTATTCTGTCTGCTAAAGGGGACGTCATATTTTCATCTCTTTCATAAATACAAATTAAGGCAGGCTCAAGTCCTGCCCTAATATTTAAAATCACTGCAATACCAAATACATACTGACAACAAGCTGTATGCTTTTTATCAGCGTTTATTACAAATTATTCATACAAAGGATATTTTGCACAAAGCTCCTCTACGCCCTGTCTTACCTTATCGGCTGAATTTTCGTAATCATTAAGAACGAGTGTGATAAATTCAGCAATCTTGTCCATATCCTCTGTGTTAAGACCTCTTGTAGTAACAGCAGGAGTGCCAATGCGGATTCCGCTTGTAACAAAGGGACTTCTGGGTTCGTTTGGAATAGTATTTTTATTAACTGTAATGTAACATTCGTCAAGTCTTGCCTCAAGCTCCTTGCCTGTTACGTCGGTATCACGCAAATCCATAAGCATTACATGGTTGTCCGTACCGCCTGAAACAAGCT
>CAMFFI010000216.1 GCA_945949625.1 uncultured bacterium
ATGGCAGGCAAGGGTGCGTTAAGATGCGGAATAGGTCTTTTGAAAATGGCTGTTCCGAAAAGTATTTATCCCATTACAGCGTCAGCAATTTTTGAGAGCGTTTTTTATCCTGTGGAGGAAAATGAAAACGGCTGTTTTGATAAAAGTCAAACACCGTTTCTCTTGAAAAGAGCCGAAGAGTCACGGGCAGTTTTGATTGGCTGCGGTATGCAGAATAACGCAGATACTGCTTTTATAGTTAATTCTTTTTTAGAAAGATGCAGTGTGCCTGTGGTGCTTGACGCCGACGCATTAAACGCTGTTTCACAGAATAGGGACGTTTTAAAAACTGCAAAGTCTGATGTGATTTTAACGCCTCATCCCGGAGAAATGGCAAGGCTTTCAAATCTGACCGTAAAACAGGTACAGGAAAACAGGGAAGAGCTTGCAAAGAGCTTTGCCAAGGAATACGGAGTTTATCTTGTTCTGAAAGGTGCCGATACCGTTGTTGCCGCACCTGACGGAAGAGCCTGCGTTAATCATACGGGCAATCCGGGAATGTCAACAGGAGGAAGCGGAGATGTGCTTGCAGGAATGATTTCCTCTTTGCTTGCGCAAAATCCAAAGCTGCCCTTTGAGTGTGCTTGCGCAGGGGTTTATCTTCACGGCCTTTCGGGAGATATTGCAAGGGATAAGCTTGGGGAGATTTCAATGCTGCCCACAGATTTAATTGAGTGCATTCCCACCGCATTTAAAAAGTGTAATTTATAAATTCTTTAAGACATATAAATTTAAAAAGGGGGCTTTCTATGAAAAAGCTTTTTTCTTTAAATTTGTGTGTCTTATTTATTTTGCCTTTCATTTTATTGATGTCGTCCTGTGAAGAGCCGCAGCCAAAATCACCTGTAACAGACTTTTCGGCTGAGCTTAAGGTAAAATACAACAATATGGATATATGCGGTGAGTTTTCTAATACACGTCAGGGTGTGATGACCTTTTCAGCAACTTCACCCGAAACAATAAAAGGTATAAAATACAGCTATAAAAGCGGAGAGCTTAGTATGTCCTTAGACGGACTTGAGTGCATTGTTTCACCGGAGTATTTGCCGGAATCTAATTTTGTTAATTGCATTTACGAATGTATGACTCTTTTAAAGGATGAAAATAACTATACATATAAAACCCGGGAAAATGATAATGCGATTTTTAATGCAAAAGCAGGGAAGGAGTACACTGTTTATACACAAAAGGATACAGGTGTGATTTCAAAAATTGAAACCGAATTAATAGTTGCGGAATTTTCCAATCAGAAAAGCTTTCAGGATTAGTCTTAAAATTTTATTATTCACGTTTTTTCAAAAATTCAAATAATATGTAACAGGCTGAATAAGAAAAAAATATGTGGCAAAAATATTATTAAAGAATTTTAACTCTATGGAGCGTGAATAAATTGACCGTAAAACGTGGAGATATTTATTATGCCGACTTAAGTCCTGTGGTCGGTTCGGAACAGGGCGGAGTAAGACCTGTTTTAATAGTGCAGAACGACGTGGGAAACCGCTTCAGTCCCACAGTTATTGCAGCAGCAATTACAAGCCAGCAGTCAAAGGCTAATTTGCCTACTCATATATCAATTAACGCTGTGAACAGCGGACTTTCAAAGGACAGCGTTGTGCTTTTGGAGCAGGTCAGAACAATAGACAAAAAGCGTTTGAAGGAGAAAATGGGGACTGTGGACGACAGCTCAATGGACGCAATAAATAAAGCAATTTCAATTTCATTTGGCTTAAACGGTTAATAAAGACTTACATATACTTGTAAGCAGTAATGAAAGAACGCGGTTTTCTGCGTTCTTTTTGCTATTTGTTTTATTTTTTATTAGGAAAAATATTTATTAAAAATCCGAGCTTTTGTTTTTTAAACTTCCACTTGAACATTTTCTCATTATATAGTATAATAAACATAAATAATTTTGTATAAATTATACTACAATTTGTTTTTTCTCAAAATTTTAGGAAGTGACAAAATATGGGGTTTCTTGATAGAGTATTTGAAAAAAAGATATGTAATGTTTGCGGTGCACCAATTGATTATTTTCAAAATAAAAAACTACAGAATGGTAACTGTTGTAAGAAGTGCCTTAGTGAACTCTCTCCTTGGTTTAGCAACCTTAAAGCTTCAACTGTAGAAAATATCCGTTATCAGCTTTATTGTCGTAAACAGAATTATGAAAAACTCAACGCTTTTAATCCTACTAAAGTTATGGGTACAGAATATAAAGTATTAGTTGATGAAACGAAACGAGAGTTTGCTGTTGCAAAAAACGGTAATTACTTACAATGCAAGGCAGATATAATAAATTGTTCTGATATCAACAGATGTACTGTTGATATAATCGAACATAAAAAAGAAGTAGAATATATAGATAGTAATGGTGAAATTCATAGCTTTGTTCCTCCATACTTCGCATATTCATACGACTTGTTTGTTGAAATTGGTGTAACAATTTCTTATATTAATGTGATTAGATTTAAAATAAATCCATCTCCTATTGATAATGGACAAGAAGAAGTTATTAATATAGGACAAAATGGAATCATTAATAAATTCAAAGACAAAATGTATACTAACAGAAGCTATAATGGAAAAACATCAAATTTAGAAGAAGTTAGAGCAAGTACTAGCTATAAAAAATACGATAGCATTGCAAATGAAATTAAAGATTGTTTGCTTTATTATAAAAATCAACAGATGGAAATTAAAAATGCTGAAATGTCTATAATTCATTGTCCTTGGTGTAACAGCAAAATACTCAAGAACAGTACTTCTTGTAATCACTGTGGAGGTCCTATTTAGTACATAGCTTTTAATTATATATATTATATGCATTTAACATAAATTAAAATTTCATTACTAATGCATGGAATAATTTATTAAAATTACTTGTAAAATACAGAAAACATATAAAACATGTCATTGACAAAAACAATTAATTTATGTATAATAACACTTACTTTAAAAATGCATAATTTATGGACGTGGCAGAATTGACAGACGCGCTAGATTTAGGTCACACTACC
>CAMFFI010000217.1 GCA_945949625.1 uncultured bacterium
TGGCTGATAAAAGTCTTGACTCAGTTATTATAGGAACGGGACCTGCCGGATTAAGCGCCGCTGTTTACGCAGAAAGAGCAGGCCTGGACTTTAGAATTTTTGAAAAGTTCCCTATGAGCGGAGGACAGATAGTTAATACCGGCGAGGTTGAAAACTATCTTGGCTTTTCCTCAATCGGCGGATTTGAGCTTTCTCAAAGGTTTTATGAGCACAGCTTGGCTGTGGGAGTAAAAATTGAAAATGCTGAAATAACCGCTGTTAAGAAAAACGAAGGTATATTTGAAATAGAAAGCTTAAGCGGTGAAAGTATTTATTCAAAAACCGTAATTGCCGCAACAGGCGCAGTCAGCAAAAAGCTGAATGTTCCAGGCGAGGCAGAATTTACGGGAAAAGGCGTAAGCTACTGCGCTCATTGTGACGGTGCTTTTTACAAAGGAAAAAAAGCGGCGGTTATCGGCGGCGGAGATACCGCCGTATGTGATGCAATTTATCTTTCAAATATTTGCAGTAAGGTTTATGTAATTATAAGACGGGACGCTTTTCGTGCAGCGGAAAGTCTTGTAAAAAAGCTGAAAAGCCTGTCAAATGTTCAGATAATTCAAAACAGCATAATAAAAGAAATTAAAGGACAGCAAAAGCTTACAAGCATAGTATTGGAAAATGTTTCGGATAAAAAGAAAACAACTCTTGATACGGACGGTGTTTTTATTGCCGTAGGCATTACTCCTGTCAGCGAGCTTTTTAAAGATACGGCAAAAACCGACCGGGCAGGCTTTATTTGTGCAGATGAAGACTGCAAAACCTCATTAAGCGGACTTTTTGCCGCAGGAGATGTGCGTACAAAGCCTTTGCGGCAAATTGTGACAGCTGTTGCCGACGGTGCAAACGCAGTGTATTCCGCTGAAAAATATATAAGAGAGATGTAAGAATGAGCGCTCTTTTAAAGAATAAAAAATTTGCTTATCTCGGAGCATTAATCTGCACGCTTTTGTGGGGAACCGCTTACCCTGCCATAAAGCTTAGTTACAGCCTTATGTCAATACCCGAAAACGACATAGCCTCTAAGCTTGTTTTTGCAGGCATAAGGTTTGCCGCAGGGGGTATAATGGTTTACATAATAGGCTGTGCAATTAACAAAAAGCCTTTGAAAATTTCAAGGACAGACGCTTTGCCGATAATACTTCTCGGAGTAATTCAAATTGCGTTACAGTATTTGTTTTCATATATAGGAGTAGGCTATACAACGGCTTCAAGTACGTCTATAATCACAGCCTGTCTGTCGTTTTTTGTTGTACTTCTTGCGCCGATTTTCTTTAAAAGCGACAAGCTGACCGTAATGAAAATTGCAGGCTGTGTCATAGGCTTTGCAGGAGTTATTATAATTAATTTATCGGGAATTTCCGAATTTTCCTTTTCATTTTCAGGAGAAGGCTTTGTTTTTATTTCAACCTTTTGCGGTGCGGCAGGAAACCTTATTACAAAAGCTGTTATGAAAAACAGAAATCCTATAAAAATCACGGCATTTCAGCTTGGACTCGGCGGATTGATTTTGCTTTTAACAGGAATTTTATTGGGCGGAAAGATTGACTTAAGCTTGCCCATAAACATTCTTGCGGTGCTTTACCTTGGGGTTGTATCTGCCGTAAGCTTTGCCTTATGGACTGCAATTTTAATGTATCAGCCTGTAAGCAAAATCTCGGTTTTTAATCTTCTGATTCCCGTTTTAGGCACAATTTTTTCGGGAATTTTCCTTGGTGAAAATGTTTTTAACCTGCAAAATCTTGCGTCACTTTTGCTTGTGTGCTTTGGTATAGTGCTTGTAAATCTGGAGCTAAAGGGGAAAAGCAGTAATTTTATGAAAATTAAAGGCATAATTTTTGATATGGACGGCGTACTGCTTGATTCGGAAAAGCTGTACGTTCGCTTTTGGTGTGAGGCGGCAAATCAATGCGGATATAAAATGGAAAAGCGCCACGCTTTGTCCATCAGAAGTATGGCGCGTCCCTTTGCAATAGAAAAGCTCAAGGGGTATTTCGGTCAAGACTTTGATTATTTCAAGGTTCACGATAAACGAATTGAGCTTATGGACAAATATATTGACGAAAACGGAATTGAAACAAAAAGCGGCGCTTTGGAAACCCTGAAGTATCTGAAGGAAAACGGCTATAAGGTTGCCCTTGCTACGGCAACGGGCATTGAAAGAACTGAAAAATATTTAAAGCAGGCAGGACTGTATGAATATTTTGACAAAATAGTTTGCGCCTCTATGGTGAAAAAAGGAAAGCCGGAGCCTGATATTTACATAAAGGCGGCAGAACTTTTGGGACTCTCACCCAATGAATGTATGGCTGTTGAGGATTCTCCAAACGGCGTTAAATCCGCAAGCAGTGCAGGCTGTGTTACCGTTATGATACCGGACCTTGATTTGCCGGATGAAGAAACGCGAAAAATGACCTTTGCAGTAGCGGAAAGTCTTTTTGAAATTCCAAAGGTTTTAAAAAGGATTTAATATAAATAAGAAATTAACGAAAGAGGTGATTGCGTGGATATAGTAAACGATATTGTCGCAAATATAAACAATTTCCTGTGGGGTTGGCCGATGATAATTCTTCTGCTGGGAACTCATTTGTTTATGACAATAAGAACAAAATTCATGCAGAAAAAAACTTTGACGGCGATTAAGCTTTCAGTAACTTCAGACCCTGAAACAGCAGGTGATATAAGTCCTTTTGAGGCTTTAACCACTGCCCTTGCATCCACAATAGGTACCGGTAATATTATCGGAGTGGGCACTGCTATTGCATTAGGCGGACCGGGTGCTGTTTTTTGGTGCTGGATTGCAGGCGTTTTCGGTATTGCCACAAAATATGCCGAGTCCCTGCTTGCCGTAAAATACAGGGTTAAAACCAAGGACGGAAGAATGTTAGGCGGAGCAATGTATGTGCTTGAAAGAGGCTTACATATGAAATGGCTGGGCGTTTTGTTCGCATTTTTCGCGGCTTTTGCAGCTTTCGGAATAGGCGGCGGCGTTCAGGTCAACGCAATTTCCAGCATAATG
>CAMFFI010000218.1 GCA_945949625.1 uncultured bacterium
AAAAGAAATGGCGCTTGTAAAAATTCCACTCAGTGAAAATTTAGGTGGACTTGAGGATAAAACACAGCGTTTTATAAATCTTTTTGAAAGAATGAAGGATAATTCCCTTGAGCTGATTCTGCATATGATAAAGGAGCTTTCCCAAAGCGACTTTAAACCTGTTGATTTTGAGCTTAAAATCGGCGGCGATATTCCTGCATATACTCTGTCCTTGCCCACAGGTCACAAAATTTCAATTTGCGGCAGTGTTGACCGAGTTGACCTTATGGAAAAGGACGGAAAGGAATATATCCGTGTAATCGACTATAAAACCGGCGGCAAGGAATTTATGCTGTCAGATGTGCTTTACGGATTGAATCTGCAAATGCTGATTTATCTTCATACAGTTCAGTCAAAGGGAAAGAACCGTTACGGCAAGGATATAGTACCCTCGGGAATTTTATATATGCCTGCGATTTCGTCGCCCTCAAGTTTTGATGTAGGCGATGATGAAGAAAAAATTGACAAAAAGCTTGAATCAAATCTTAGAATGAACGGACTTATTTTAAACGATATTAAGGTTGTAGAGGGTATGGATAAGTCAGGCACAGGGCGGTTTATTCCCGTTACAGTTAAAAGCGGACTGCCAAGCTCCGCAAAAAGCCTTGCAAGCCTTGAGGAAATCGGACATATTTTTACAAAAATTGATGAAATTATTGAAAAAATGGCAGACAGCCTTTACAGCGGAGATGTTTCAGCCGTACCTATTAAGGGCAAAAGCCACAACGGCTGTGAATATTGCCTTTACAGCTCTGTCTGCAATTACAGGGACGGACAAAGCAAATATAATTATGCAGCCGATTTCAGTGCAAAGAACGTGCTGAAAATGCTGAAAGATGAATACAAGGAGGCGGAAGACAATGCCGAGAAACTGGACAGATAATCAGAGAAAAGCAATTTTTGCAAATGACGGTTCTGTGCTTGTATCTGCTGCGGCAGGCTCGGGCAAAACAGCAGTTTTGGTTCAAAAGATTATTGAGCTTATAACAAACAGCGAAAATCCCGTAGATGTTGACAGGCTGTTAGTCGTAACCTTTACCCGTGCGGCTGCTTCGGAAATGAAAGAAAGAGTAATGCTTGCCATTGATTCTCTTCTTGAAGAAAATCCCTGCGATGTAAATCTTTTAAGGCAAAGACAGCTTATTTACAAAGCAAACATCTCAACTATCGACAGCTTTTGCATTGATATTGCAAGGGAGTACTTTTATAATCTTGACATTAAGCAGGATTTCAGAATTGCCGACAACAACGAGCTTGTTGTCCTTGAAAACGACGCAATGGAGGCAACCCTTGATTATTTTTATGAAAACGGCAGAGATGAGTTTAAAAACCTTGTAAATTCTTTCTCCTCACCTCGTGACGATAAAGTTCTTATTGACGTAATCAGCCGTGTATATGTTTTTCTGCGTTCACATCCCTTTCCTGAAAAATGGCTTGAGGATAAGCTTTCAATGTATAACGCAGATGGCAGAGTGTCGGATTCCGTCTGGGGAAAGGAAATAATAAAATACGCTGTTTCAGCGGTTGAATACTGTCAGAAGATTTGCCTTGCAGGAAATATTACAATTCAAGAAACCGACGGCTTAAGCTCGGGAAGCGTTCCCGCACTGTTTCTTGATTACAAAAGCTTTCTTGATAAGCTGAGCGTCCGGCTTAAAGAGGGCAGTTGGGATGATATTTCAAAACTAATTCTCAACTTTACAAACGGAAAGCTTGTTTTCCCGAAAAAATTTGATGATGAAGTTATTAAAAATCAAATCAAAAACTGCCGAGATAATATAAAAAGCACAATAGATAGCCTTAAAAAGCTGTTTGCTTGGAACGAACAGCAGTGCAAGGAGGATATTTCCCGACTTGCGCCGCTTGTAAATACCTTGTTTAAATGCGTTACATACTATTCCGAAAAAATCGAAGAGCTTAAGCTTGACAAAAACATTGCCGACTTTTCCGATATTGAGCATTATATGATAAAGCTGTTTGTAAGGGATTACTCCTCGGACAAAATACCTGTGCTTACGGATATTGCAGGTGAAGTTTCAAAACGATTTGACTATATAATGGTTGACGAATGTCAGGACGTAAACGAAGTACAGGACCTTATTTTCCGTTCAATCAGCCGGAACGAAAGCAATCTTTTTATGGTAGGCGACGTAAAACAGAGCATTTACGGCTTTCGTCAGGCAATGCCCGAAATATTCCTTTCAAGAAAAAACGCGTACAGCCTTTATGATGAAGAAAAGAACTCATATCCTGCAAAAATCATTCTTGATAAAAATTTCCGAAGCCGCAAGGGCGTTGCAAACGGAATTAACTTTATATTCAGCCGATTAATGTCCGAAGAAGTAGGCGATATGGAATACAGCGGAGAAGAAATGCTTAATCCTGCGGCTTCTTTCCCCGAAAAAGACGATTTGGAGATAAACCTCACCTTAATTGACAGAGATTCCTACGACTCCCAAATTGATTTTACCGTTCTTGAGGCAAGATATATAGCCACGCAAATTCAAAAAATGGTTCTTTCAAAATATCAGATAACGGAAAACGGAAGTCAAAGAGCCGTTCAGTACAGAGATTTTGCAATACTTTTGCGAAGTGCCTCCAAAACCTCGGAAACCTATGTAAACGAGCTTATGGCTATGGGCGTACCGGCATATTCCGAAACAAAGGGTAGTTTTTTTGATTCAAGAGAAATAAAAGTAATGCTAAACTTTTTAAGAGTGCTTGACCCTCCTGTTCAGGACATACCTCTGCTGTCTGTAATGATGAGTCCCATATACGGCTTTTCGGCAGACGATATGGCAGAAATCAAATGCACAGGAAAGCACTCAAACCTATATTCCGCCGTATCTTCATCAGCAGAATATAACAGCAAGTCAAAGCATTTTCTTGAAGAAATATCAAAGCTCCGCACCTTTGCGATTACCCACAGCGTAGAGGATTTGGTAAGAGAAATCTACGAAGTGACGGGCTATCCCTCAATTATAAGCGCAGTAGAGCCAAGACCTAATGCAGTTA
>CAMFFI010000219.1 GCA_945949625.1 uncultured bacterium
GAAAATGTATCGTTGTAAAGAAAGAACTTTGCGCAAAACAGCGCAATACCAACAGGAAATATTATTATTGAACAAAACTTAATTATTTTTTTAAGAGTGTTCATAATTTCCGAATTAACTTTCTTTATGTATTTAGCTTCCGAATGAATTTTGGACGCGTAGTTATCGCTGCCTACTTTATTGACCTTTGCATAACATTCTCCGGAAGAAATAAAGCTTCCCGAATAAAGCTGAGCTTTTTCGGTTTTTAAAATTGTATCGGATTCGCCTGTCAGCAAGCTTTCGTTTGCGTAGCACTCACCGTCAATAACTATACAGTCGGAAGGAACCTGACTTCCCCTTTTCAGGAAAATAATATCGTCAATTACTATTTCTTCAATGGGGATTTCAATTTCCTTTGAATTTCTTATGGCTTTTACTTTCTTGGAAACAAGAATTGAAAGCTTATCAACAGAACGCTTTGAACGGATTTCCTGAATTATTCCGATTGCCGTATTGCAGACAACAACACCCATAAAAAGCATATTTTTATAAGAGCCGGCAAAAATTAAAAGCAAAAATAAAATTATATTTACAATATTAAACAATGTAACAACATTATCATAGATTATTCTTTTAACGGATTTTGTAGGAACGGAGCTGTCCGTATTTACCTTGCCGCTGTTTATGCGTTGCTGTACTTCTTCATCAGATAAACTCAAAGATAAAGCTTTCTCCTTATCCATAGAAACCTCCAGGAAATTTAGTTAAATAAAAACAAAAGACATATAAAATACGTTCAAAACTGATTTTTGAAAGAAAAATATGCCAAAGACATTTTATTACTAAAATATTATACACTATAAATACGCAAAATAACAGTGGCAACAGAAAGAAGGTGAAATTTTGAAAAATTTAAATAAATTTACAAAAGTTGCCACTGCGTTTTTAATATGTTTTTGCTGTGTGTTTTCAAACACACCAAATGTCTTTGCCGCAGAAAATGCCGATAATGCAAAGTATGTTTATTTAGGCGGTGAAGCATTCGGCATAAAAATGTTTACAAAAGGTGCCGTTATTATAAGGCTTGAGGATTTTAACAACGGTATGCAAAGCGTTTGTCCTGCAAAAAGCGCAGGCTTAAAGGTAAACGATAATATAGTTAAGGTTAATGACATTAAAATCACAGACAATGAACAGTTGGAAGAAATCATTGAAAATTCAGACGGAGAATGTCTTAAATTTCAAGTTGAAAGGAATTCAAGCATTATTGATATAAACATTACACCTCAAAAAAATGAAACAGGAATATACAAAATAGGTGCTTGGATAAGAGACAGCTGTGCAGGAATAGGTACCGTTTCCTATTACGACGAAGAAAACGGAGTTTACGGCGCCTTAGGTCACGGAATATGTGACATTGATACCGAAGCTCTTCTGCCGCTTGACAGCGGAAGTGTAGTATGCGCCTCAATTAACAGTGTAGTTAAGGGCGAAAACGGAAACACCGGCACTCTTAACGGATATTTAAGCGATAATAAAATAGGAAATCTTCTGCTGAACACAGAGCTTGGTATTTACGGACAATATGAAAAAATTGATAATAACAAAGAAAAAATAGAAGTTTCGCCCATTGACGAGGTTAAAACAGGAAAAGCAAGTATTTATACGACTATTGACAACAGCGGTGCAAAGGAATACGAGGCGGAAATATTAAATTTTGGTGATAAAAGTTGTAACACCAATAAAAATTTTGTAATAAAAATCACAGATAAAAGGTTACTTGATGTAACCGGTGGAATTGTTCAGGGAATGAGCGGAAGTCCTGTGGTACAAAACGGCAAGCTTGCAGGTGTTATAAATCATGTGTTTGTAAATGACCCTGAAAAAGGCTATTGCGAATTTGCTCAAAATATGGTGTCAAATTTTGAAGTCAGTCACAAGATATTGTACGAAAATGTCAACTGAATTTTTCTTGGGTAAAAAAATCCTTCAAATTTTTTAAAAAAAATATTTGGAAACTATTGCCATTTATTCAATTGTATGGTAGTATAAATATAACAAATATAAATCTGGGGGATGTTACAATGGATAACAGAATAAAACTAATTATTACAGAAGACTCGGTTGAATTTTCACAAAATGATATTAAAGAATTACAAAACTTTAATATTTCCCCGATATTTTGCCAACGTGACGGAGAAGCATTATGTGAAAAAATCATCGAAGAAAAACCGGACATTGTTCTGATGGACTTGTTTATGACAAGGCTGGACGCAATCGGCGTTATGCACTCAATTAAGTATAAAAATTGTAAAAAGCCTGCCTTTGTTGTATTTTCTTCATTTCACAGTCCTGTGCTTGAAAGAGAGGTTATGACAAACGGTGCGTCGTATTTTGTTTTAAAGCCTTACAATGTTAAAGAACTTGCGGAAAAATTTTCTTCTATTGCAAAGAGCAGTATCGTTCAAAATGCACAGATAAATTCTTTTGATTCTTTCGGACTTGAGCTGAAGGTTACGGAAATTCTCCATGAAATAGGCGTACCTGCTCATATTAAGGGCTATCATTATCTTAGAGATTCAATCATTATGGCTGTTGAAAAGCCTGAAATTATTAATGCTGTCACTAAACAGCTATATCCTTCTGTTGCCAAAAAATACGAAACAACATCATCACGAGTTGAAAGAGCAATCAGACACGCAATTGAGGTTGCCTGGGACAGAGGTGATGTTGAAGTATTAAACTCTTATTTCGGATATACAATCCACAATGACAGAGGCAAGCCTACAAACAGTGAGTTTATTGCTATGATTTCTGACAAAATGCGGCTTGAAATTAAAAACGCAAGTTGATTTGTGCGGTTCCTCGGTATTATGAGGAACCGCTTTTATATATTTATCTGCTGCAACAATAATAAAGCTTAAAATTCGGTACAAATTATATTATTAGCAAAATGTGAATTTCAATACATTTTTATGTGCAAAATAATTGAAAATAAAAAAGTCGAGTACCTCGACACGCAATTCGTGCAGACAGTTTGTACTGACTGCAACCTTTTATGCCCG
>CAMFFI010000220.1 GCA_945949625.1 uncultured bacterium
GCTTTCTTCATCAAGCTTTGCAACCTCATCAACAAGAACTAACTTCCGGGCCTTAAACTTTTTTCTAATATTATCCTTTACAAGTTCGGGATTTTCCCTGATAAGCTTAATATCAATCATTTTTCTTCTCCTTTATCTTTTGTCCTCAAGTTTATTAGCAAGCTCTTTAAGCTCTTCATCGGAATAAAATTCTATCTGCAAAATTCCGCCCTCTTTGTTTTTCAGAGGAGATACGGAAACTTTTTTGCCCAGATATTCTGTTAAGGCAAGCTCCACCTCGCTGAAATAAGAGGCTTTAACCGTTACTGCCGGCGGCACTTTTTCAGCCTGATTCATTTTCTTGCTGAGCTTTTCAGCCTGTCGCACAGATAAATCACGCTTTGCAATTTCATTTGCAAGAAAAAGCATATCCTCTTCCTTTTCGAGTGAAAGAATAGCTCTTGCGTGGCCTGCGCTTATTACGCCGTCGGAAACCATTTTAAGTATATCCTCAGGCAGTTTTAACAGCCTTAATGAGTTGGCAACTGCACTTCGGGATTTACCCACAGCCTTTGAAACCTCTTCCTGAGAAAAGCCGTGCTCGTCCATTAATGTTCGGTAGCCCACAGCCTCTTCAATAGGAGTAAGGTTTTCCCTTTGCAGATTTTCAATAAGAGCAATTTCCATTGTTTCGCTTTCGGAAAGCTCCCTGATAATTACAGGAACCTCGCTTAAGCCTGCCATACGGCTTGCCCTGTATCTGCGTTCACCGGCAACAATCTGATAGCCGCCGCCGATTATGGGACGAACAAGAATAGGCTGTAACAAGCCGTGCTTTGAAATGCTTTCGGCAAGCTCCGCAAGTGCAGTTTCGTCAAAATCCTGTCGGGGCTGATTTTTGTTGGGTTCAATTTCGGACAGCTTTAAGGTAACGGTGCTGTTGTTATCCTCTGCGTCGTTTTCCATAAATATGGCGTTAAGGCCTTTGCCTAATCCGCCAAGCTTTTTAGCCATATAAACGCTCCTTTTCTATAATTTCCTGTGCAAGTGCCGTATAAGAAAGTGAGCCTTTACAGGATTTATCGTAGTAAATTACAGGCATTCCGAAGCTTGGAGCCTCGGAAAGACGCACTCCTCTGGGTATAACGGTTTTGAAAACCTTACGGGGAAAGAACTTCTTAACCTCCTGCACAACCTGCTGAGTAAGGTTAAGCCTTGCGTCAAACATAGTCAGCAAAACACCCTCAATCTCCAAGGAGTCATTATACATTCTTTTAACTCTGCGGACAGAATTCATAAGCTGTGAAAGTCCCTCCAAAGCATAGTATTCGCATTGAATAGGAACAAGAATAGAGTCAGCAAAGGTAAGTGCGTTTGTTGTAATAAGTCCCAATGACGGTGGACAGTCAATTATTATGTAGTCATAATTTTGCTTTACAGAAAGAACGCCGCTTTTAAGGCGCTGTTCCCTGTGGGGCAGATCTGCAATTTCAAGCTCAGCCGCCGCAAGGTCAAGACTTGAGGGCAGAATATGCAGATTTTTATAAGCGGTTGCAATAATACACTGTTCAGCCTTTGTGCCGTCAACAAGCAAATTATAGCTTGAAAACCGAACCTTTCTTTTGTCAATTGCAACACCGCTGGTAGCGTTGCCCTGGGGGTCAGTGTCAATCAGCAGAGTTCTTTTGTCCAAAGCACCAAGGCAGGCGGCAAGATTCACAGCCGTTGTGGTTTTGCCCACACCGCCCTTTTGGTTCGCTACTGCAATTATCTTTGTCAAAAAATCACCTTTTATTAATAAATTACCTCATAATTGTAGCATATGACAGCCTAAAATTAAAGATGTTTTATAAAAAAAGTTATTATTTTTGCAAAGTTAAGGAATTTTTTGCACAATTCCTTATAAACACAAAAATGTTTCACGTGAAACATTTATTATTAAATCAAAAAATCCCATATACGCCAAGTGCCACACGTATTCGTGTGGCACTTGACAAGGGGTTTAGATAAGGAAATGGGTATGAGTGGAAAGGGTGCAAAGCACCCAACTGGATGGCTTTGTTAAGCAGTCCTTGTTTTTTGCGACTGCTGTTTGGGAATTTTAATTGTATATTCTATATAATCGCCGTTGTCCTGCTTTTTGCTTATAGCGTCAATTCCCGCAAGACGCATAGTGTCAACGGCTTTGTTGATTGTGTTTACAAAAATTCTCACGTCTTTTACAACAAGCATACTTTTGCCTGTTTTCTTTGCAACCACAGAATTTTCAGCCAAAAGTCCGGAAATCATTTCTTCTGATTGACTGACATTTAGATTTTCCGAAATCATTTTGCTTAAGGCTTCTTTGCGAAGCTCATCGTCCTGAATTTTCAGCAAAGCTCTGGCATGACGTTCGCTTAAGCCTGCCTGAATAATCCAGTCCTGCTCCTCAAAGCTAAGCTTTAAAAGTCTCAGCTTGTTTGCAATGGTGGACTGGCGTTTTCCAAGCTGTTGTGCCGCCTGCTCCTGTGTAAGACCGTATCGGCGGATAAGGCGGTTAATGCCCTTTGCCTCTTCAAACATACCAAGGTCGCACCGCTGCAAGTTTTCGAGCAGAGCAAGAACGGCAGATTCCTTGTCGGAACATCGTATCTCAATGCAGGGAACCTTTGTAAGTCCTGCCATAACAGACGCTCGGAGTCTGCGTTCTCCCGCAATAAGCTCGTACTCTCCGGATTTGAGTTTCCTCACAGTCAAGGGTTGAAGAATACCGTTTTGAGCAATAGACTGAGCCAAAGCACGAAGCTGGGTTTCTTCAAATATCTTACGGGGCTGAGTTTTATTGGGGCGAATTTTTATGGTGGAAATCTCAATTATTTTATTGTCCCCTCTGGGCATTAAATTCACGCTGCTCACCTCGTAATAAGGGTTTGTCCTTTTCTGTGACATTATAATATCACACCTGCTATGCGCTTTGTGTCGTTCTGTGGATAAGTTTTTTATAACTTTTTGGAGAGATTTGGCAGAAATTGAATTATAAGGTAACTTTTGCCGTTTTTTCTATAATTTTTCAAAAACTT
>CAMFFI010000221.1 GCA_945949625.1 uncultured bacterium
AAGACCGATTTCAATGCAGGCCTGAAGTATTCCGAATTTGTTGCCGATGTCATATCTTTTGCCTTCAAATTCAACGGCTGTCATACCCTTTGTAACAGCGATTTCCCTCATAGCGTCTGTAAGCTGAATTTCACCGCCTGCACCGGGTTTTGTATTCTCCAGAATTTCAAAAATTTCAGGCGGAAGCACGCATCTGTCAAGAATAGAATAAAGGGACAGAACCGCCTCCTTTGTCTGAGGCTTTTCTACCATATCTGTGCATTTGAACACGTTGTCGTGCATATTCTCCACTTTGAGAGAACCGTACTTGTGAATTTCATTTTCGGCAACTTTTTTAACGCCCAATACGCCTTCGCCGTACTCTCCGTAAACATCAATAAGCTGTTTAATGGCAGGAACTTTGCTTCTGATAACACCATCCCCGTACATAACGGCAAAAGGCTCATTTCCGATAAATGATTTAGCTCTTAATACGGCGTGACCAAGGCCTTTCATTTCCTTTTGTCTGATAAAGGTGATGTTTGCCATATCTGCAATTTGCTTAACTGAACTGAGGAAATCCTCCTTGCCGCTTCTTTCAAGAGCGGATTCAAGCTCGGGAGAACGGTCAAAATGGTCCTCCATAATGCCCTTGCCTCTGTTAGTAATAATAAGAATATCGGTAATTCCTGCTTCGACAGCCTCTTCTACAATATATTGAATTGCTGGCTTGTCCACAATAGGAAACATTTCTTTTGGCATCGACTTTGTTGCCGGCAGTACCCTTGTACCGAAACCGGCGGCAGGTATAACTGCTTTTGTAACTTTCATTAAAAATTTTCCTCCTTTTGATTAATAAAGTGATTTTCACGTTTGTTAAATAAAAAAGTAGGGAACATAATTGATGATTATAAGGCATACAAACAGTACTATTGCAACAACGGTGTTTACTCCGCCTTTTGTCTGTAAAAGCCGGTTTTTTTGCTGTTGATTATCCTTTGTATCCTCTTTGATTTTTTTAATTTTCTTAATTGTATCTTTAAAGTAAGCTCTGTTTGCAATATTTCCTGCAATAAACATAAACACCCACTTTAACAGCGAGAGCACTGACGGCAGGAAGAAAATAAACTGCTGTATAAAAGGCAGCTTGCTGATTTCAACCGAAAGCTGACTGTAAAATTCCATCATTCCCACGTCGCCGATATTTGCAACTGCCGCCTTGTAAATATCCATCCAGCCAAAAACAGGCAGAGTCTGAACCAAAATGGAAACGGCAATCAAAGCGCCTACAATGCAGGTGAAAACTACACCGATTTTATACATTTTTCGGTACAGCATATATCCTCCGGAAAAAAGGAATGCCGCAAAGTTGAATTTTGACCTGTTGTTATCTCTTATATTGGCAAAAACACGAAGAAAATACGGGGTGTTTCGCTGAACATATTTGGCGGTTTCGCCTGCTGTAACACCGTCGTCAATTTCTTCATCGGGATTCATTCCTGCCATAGGGTCAAACATTACCGCACCGAACGGAGGTATATTCTGCTGACTGCCGCCTTGACTCTGAAAGCCGGTATTAATAGGTGCGCCGCATTTACTGCAATAAAAGGAAGATTTCGGATTTATTGCACCGCACCTCGGACAGTTCACGGATGTTTCTGCGCCGTTTTCGGCGGAATTTCCGTTGTTATCTGCCTGAGTATGGCTTTCAGCCTGTTTTTCCTTAATATATTCATTATAATCAAAATTTTCACTGTGTTTTTTATCAAAGTAACAATGTCCAAGCTCCTCGTAGCATTCCCTGTGATGAGGTGCGCCGCACTGCGGGCATACGACAATATCGTCGTCATCCTCAAGAGGAGTGTTGCAAATGGGACATTTTAAATTATTATAATCCATATAGTACTCCTTTATAAATCTTTATTATATATTATAACAAAATACCTTAAAAAAAGCAATGTTTTATAGAACTAAGTTAAATTGTAAAATAACAGTTTACATTTTTTCTCGGCTTTGGTATAATAAAGGTTGAAATTTTGATGTATTATAATGATTATAATTAATGGGAGAGGTAATATATGGTTCAGTTTGAAGAATTGCTTTTAAAGCTTCAGGCTTCAAAGCCTGATATTGATGACCTTGCCGACGCTTTGGGATTAAAGCAGATGCTGTCGGAAATTGAACAGCTTGAATTAAAAGCAACCGAGCCGGGCTTTTGGGATGATGTTGAAAAATCCCAGAAGGTTTTGCAGAAAACAGGCTCTTTAAAGGAAAAGGTAGAGGCGTACAATAAGCTTGTGGAATCCTACGAGGACGCACAGGCGCTTATTGAGCTTGCAAATGAGGAAGAGGACTTATCCTTGCTTGAAGAGGCTGAAACGGAGGTTTCTGCCGTTGAGGCTGAGCTTGCAAAACAGCGTTTGCAGACTCTTCTTACGGGTGAATATGATAAAAACAACGCAATTCTTACCTTTCATGCAGGTTCAGGCGGAACAGAGGCTCAGGATTGGGCCGAAATGCTTTACAGAATGTATACACGCTGGGCAGCTGCTCATAATTTTAAGGTTAAGGAAATTGATTATCTTGACGGCGATGAGGCAGGACTTAAAAGTGCTGTGCTTTTAATTGAGGGCGAAAATGCCTACGGATACCTTAAAAGCGAAGCCGGAGTTCACCGTCTGGTTCGTGTTTCTCCCTTTGACAGTGCAGGCAGGCGCCATACAAGCTTTTCATCTTTGGAGGTTATGCCTGAAATAGATGACAACATTCAAATTGACATTAATCCCGACGACATTAAAATGGACGTTTACCGTGCCAGCGGTGCAGGCGGTCAGAAGGTAAACAAAACCTCTTCCGCTGTTCGTCTTACTCACATTCCCACAGGTATTGTTGTTGCAAGTCAGGTTGAAAGAAGTCAGTATCAGAACCGTGACGTTGCTATGAAAATGCTTATGTCAAAGCTTATGGAAATTA
>CAMFFI010000222.1 GCA_945949625.1 uncultured bacterium
CGGTCAGGGCAACAAGGTTGTTCTCTGGGCAGAGTCTCACGATACATATATGGGCGGCGGCTCGTCCTATGACTGCAACGACTCTACAATTAATAAAGCGTGGGCAATAGTTGCCTCAAGAAAAGACGCAACAGGACTTTATTTTGCACGTCCTTATTATTCATACGAAAGACTTATTGATGACCAGAACGGATATGAGGCAAGAAAAGACCCTGCAACAATGGCTAAAAGTATTCGTCAGACTCAATTAGGCGAGGTAGGTACGTTTACATGGATGGACCCGTGTGTTGCAGAGGTAAACAGATTCAGAAATCACTATATCGGTAAAAGCGAAAGCCTTGGCAGTTCTGATGACAAACTTTTCTACAACGTAAGAGGTAATGACGGCGTAGTACTTGTAAGCTCAACAGGTCCCTGCGATGTAAGTCTTAACCTTCAGGGAAAAATGAAGGACGGTACATATACAGACCAGGTTACAGGAAATACTTTTACGGTTTCAGGCGGAACAATAAAAGGTACAATTGAAAATGCCGACGGTATTGCGGTTGTATATAATAATACTACTGTTCCGAGAAATACCATTGAAGCTCCGAGAGAGAATTTTGCTTATTCTTCAATTGATGTTCAGGTAGGACTTAATAACGCATCATCAGGTACTTACAGCATTAACGGCAGTACTCCTGTAACATATACAGATACAGCAACCTTTACATTGGGTAACGGTGATGCAGTTGGTACGGAATACAAGGTAACTCTTACAGCTACAAATGGTTCAGACACTACATCAGAAACCTTCTACTTCACTAAAGAAGGAGATCTTGTTAATCCCACAGACCCTTCAAATCCTCCCACAGAGCCGGTAACAACAGTTCCTTCAACAACTTCTTCAACCGACCCGACAGGCGAAACAACACCGACCTCAACATCTCCCACAGGTTCAACCGTAGTGTACTTTGACAATTCATCATATAACTGGAGCGAGGTTTACGCATATGTTTATGCCGACGGAAGCGGAAACAATGCTGCGTGGCCCGGAGAAAAAATGCAGTATGACAGCTCAACGGGTTATTACTTCTATGAGGTTCCCGATAAATTTGTAAACGGCAGAGTTTTATTTACAGAAAGCAAAACAGCGTCAACAAACAGATATCCTGCTGAAGGTCAACCCGGAATGGAAATCGGCGGCACTTCAAAGCTGTTCTCGGCAAATCATACTTGGAGCAATTATACAGCTCCTACCCAGCCGTCAACTGCTGTAACCGAACCGTCAACGGTTGTAACCGAGCCTTCTACCGCAGTAACAGAACCTTCAACATCAGTAACAACTCCTGTTTACCAATTAGGAGATGTAAATATGGATGGTTATTTGGATATACGAGACGCAACTGCTATTCAGCTTTATATAGCAGAAGTGGATATGAATATAAATACATCTTTAGCTGATTTTGACGGCAGCGGTGAAATTGATATTCGTGACGCAACGGAAATTCAGATTAAAATTGCCGAGATAGGATAATTCTTTTATAAGTGTAAGTAGTTTATTACAAGAATATTTTGTAATTTTTATTGTATTCTTGTCGAAACCAGTAGAATTGTATCGGATTTAAGGATTATTGTATAAGATGTTGCGATTTTTTTGTACTATAATATCAACATACTAAATAGTGCTTACAAGATTCGCTTCATTCTGGCAGTTTTAGCTGTTTCATACTTTACCTTTGTTGTTCATAATTTCAAAACCAATGTGATTACTTCACTTTTTTATGGCTAATGGTTAGAATGAAATGATTAAAAAGCGAGCAAGTTTTTGGGAGAGACTTGCTCGCTGTTTTGTTGTATATGAATTGTTGATGTTTATTTAATATGAAAAATAATATATTTTTTAAATATATATTAAATATATAAATTTTACCTTGCTTTTTTTCTAAATTTATATTATGATGTATTGTGAACTATTTTAAAAGAAAAGGGAGAATATTTATGAAAAAAGTTTTATCAATTGTACTTGCTGCCGTAATGGTATGTTCAATGGCTTTTGCAATGTCTGCCTGCGGCGGAAACACCGGTACATCAAGCTCATCTCAGGATTCTGCATCATCTGAGAATGTTAAGACTGTTGCAAGCGTCGATGACCTTGAAGGTGCAAAAATAGGCGTTCAGCTTGGTACAACAGGCGACATTTATGCTTCTGATTATGAAGAAAAAGGTTCAACAATAGAGCGTTTCAGTAAAGGCGCCGACGCAGTTCTTGCTCTTTCACAGGGAAAAGTTGATTGCGTTATTATTGATAATGAGCCTGCCAAAGCTTTTGTTGCAGCAAATAAAGGACTTAAAATTTTAGACGAGCCTTTTGCTGAGGAAGAATATGCAATTTGCGTTGCTAAAAACAACGACCAGCTTACAAAGGATATTAACAAGGCTTTGAAAGAGCTTAAAGATGACGGTACTGTTCAGAAAATCATTGATAACTATATCGGCGACGATACAAAAGGCAAGAGCCCATACGAAACTCCCGAAGGAACCGATACTTCAAAGGGCGAGCTTCATATGGCAACCAATGCATTCTTTGAGCCTTACGAATATTACGAAGGAGATAAAATCGTTGGTATCGACGCAATGATGGCACAGGCAATTTGTGATAAATTAGGCTACAAGCTTGTTATTGACGATATGGAATTCGACGCAATTATAACAGCTGTTCAGTCAGGTAAGGCAGACTTCGGTATGGCTGGTATGACTGTTACAGATGAAAGACTTGAGGCTATTAACTTTACTGATTCATACACAACAGCAACTCAGGTTATTATAGTAAAAGAATAATTATGTATTCATACAGCTGTGCTTATGTGCGGCTGTATGTTTATGTTTGTAAAAGGAAGAAAATAAATGCAGGAATTTTTTACAGACATTGCCAACAGCTTTGTCAAAACCTTCATAACCGATAAC
>CAMFFI010000223.1 GCA_945949625.1 uncultured bacterium
CTTCCTGTTATGCTTTTGAGATACAGCCTGTTGATATTATAAGTAAGCTCTGCCGTTAAGTCTGTCTGATTATCGTATTTTCTGTTGCCTTGCAGGCTTAAATCCAAAGCTACATTTGATTTATTCAAAAGCTGCTGAAAATTATAGCTATTGAAATTATCACGCATTTCATCAAAAATATCCGGCCTTTGAAAATCGGAAACGGAAAATCCCCAATAAAATGCCGTTAATGAAAGCGAAAAGAAAATGCACATTATAAGGCTGATAACCGCCTTTGATTTATATGTTGCCGAAATTTTAAAGAGCCGCTTTTTTCCCTGTTTTTTTCTGTTTGAATTAACAATACATATTGCAAGAACAGATGAATTGCAGGCAAAAAAGCATATCACTGAAAACAGGTCGGGAACAAGTCCGTAATATAATCCTGCCTCCATCGGAAGAAACGTAATTAAAAGCACCGGTATAAAATGCGGCTTTACAACAATAAAAAAGCCTAAAAATGAAGTAATTAACGCGGTTGAAAAAATCCAAATATCCGTACACTGAGTATTATAAAGCAGACTTTCGTTAATTGTCGGAAGATTGCCTATGCCTGATGACGAAAGTACGCTTAACGACCTGTTCCAAAGGACTTCCCCCTGACTGAATAACAAATCCTTCTGAAACAATCCGACAAGCAGTATAAGTACCAATGATACAGGGAAAATCCATATTCTGATTTTCTTCACTTCATATAAAAGCACAAAAACCAATGAACAGATTAATGACGCCTGAAAAATAACCCCTACGTCCTCTGAAAAATTAAATGCACTTGCAAAAGAACACAAAGCGCCCAAGGCGCCTGAAAGCACCAGCAGTATATGAACGGCAAATATTAAAATTTTACTGTTTAAACGCTCCTCTCGGTTATTTTTTAAAGAAATGCAAATACCGGAGGAAGTTGATTTTTTATGAATACTTTTATTTTTCTTCATTTTAAAGCTCCAGTCCTGTCAGACTGACTGATATTTCACCGGACTTTACAAATATACATCTAAAGTCATCTTCTTCAATGTTTTCCTTAACCTTTTCTTTTATAACCGTCATTACCGTTACCGGTATTGACTGACCTCTGACTAACTCGTTATTACATATATTTCTGTCAGACGTTAAGTAGATTAAATGCGTATGGCTGTTCTTCCCCGAATGTAAATACTCTTTTAATGCAGGACTGTTATTAAGCTTGTTTGCGCTTACGCAGGGCATACTTAAAATATCCGCCAATGCCTCGTACAGCTCATCCATTTGGTTTATATCATAGAAATTCAAGCCGTTATCTTCACTGTAACGGCAAATGCCGTGTCCCACACCCTTTTCCAGCAAAAAGCCTGAAAGCGACAACAGCAAGTCAAGTATGCTATCCTGCAAAGCTCCGCGGGAAGCGTCAAGCTCAATTAGAATCATAATGGAGTTTTTCAAAGGAAGTCCGTATTCCTTTACCATATAATCATCTGTTTTACTGCTTAAGTTCCAGTGTATTCTTCTGGGACTGTCTCCGTCTCTGTATTCACGGATATCAAAAATTTCCGAGGAATCATTGCCTGATTGCAGCTTTGAGTACAGATTACTCTCTTCATCGGTTGCCGGCATAGTGGCAAGAGTTCCCTCAATCTCCTGAAAATCGGGAAAAATTATAAAGCTGCTCTTTTCGCCGCATTTTATTTTTTTGCGAAACATCAGTAAAAAATCATAGGCATATGATTTTTTTAAATTCACTCCAAGCTCTCCGCAGCTTGAACAGTTGAGCTTTCCCTGAAGGCATTGTTTTTTACCGTAAAAACAACCTCTGATTTTTTTAGTAAGCACTTCTCCCGTAAACTGATTTTTAATATAAATCTCAGTTTTGTAGGAAACAGGCAGCTTGTGTGGTTTTTCTAAAACAATCTCATAGGGGATTTCTTTTTTGCGTACACCCGAAACATCAGAGATTTTAAGCTTTATACTGATTTTATACGAGCTCCACAGCAGTACTGCCGCCATAAAAAAAGGTAGCAGCAGCATTGCGCAAAGCATTACAAGTGCAAGGCTGTCAAGATACAGTATTGAAAACGCCGCAAGCAGAATTACTGTTACAGCGTAAATTAATTTACTGCGAATCATAAGTGCCTCCCTGTGCTGCGAGGTTCAGGCACGGGAACACGGCGTATAATATCGGCAATTATTTTCCTGTCTGTTACTCCTGTTGCTTTTGCCTTTGGATTAAGCAGAATGCGGTGTGCGGCTACATCGGGAAAAACCGAAATAACATCATCGGGAATAACAAAATTTCTTCCTTTTGCAAAAGCACAAGCCTTTGCCATTTTCATAACTGCAATTGAGCCGCGGGGGCTTAAGCCAAGCTTTATCATCGGCTCTGTTCGTGTTTGAGAAACAAGCTCCACAATATACTCATAAACAGGATTGCTTATGTAGGTTTCGGCAACGATTTTCTGAAGCTTGAGAATGTCCTGTGCCTGTGCAATGACTTTCTGTTCTTCTTCACTCAATGGCTTGAAATCAGACATGTAGGAAACATTATCTTCCATCTGTGCCATATCAGACATACCGGAAAGAACAGTCATAACCCCTGGCAATGAAGCAACAAAGCGGATTGCCCAGGAAGCATAACTCGCTTCCGGATCTGCCTTCTTCAGCAGCTCAGCAACTGCCTTAGGAGGATTCGCCAGTGTTCCACCTTTAATCGGTTCCATAACAATAATCGGTTTGTTGTGCTTACATGCCACTTCATAACAGCCACGGGACTGTACAGATGGGTTTTCCCAGTCAGCGTAGTTGATCTGCAACTGTACAAATTCCACATCCGGATGTTTTGTCAGCAGTTCATCGAGGAACTCTGGTGTATCGTGGAACGAGAATCCATAATGACGGATGAGTCCCTTTTCCTTTGCTTCCTTGACAAATTCC
>CAMFFI010000224.1 GCA_945949625.1 uncultured bacterium
ATCAAAAGGGTATAAACGCTGCTCCGCAGCGTACCTTGCTCCACGCGCTGGGACTTACTGATGAAGAAATTCAGAAACCTATTATCGGTATTGTAAGCTCAAAAAATGACATCGTACCCGGTCATATGAATATTGATAAGGTTGTAGAGGCAGTAAAAATGGGCGTTTCTCTTGCAGGCGGCGTACCTATTGTATTCCCTGCAATTGCTGTTTGCGACGGTATTGCAATGGGACACGAGGGTATGAAGTACTCCCTTGTTACCCGTGAGCTTATTGCAGATTCAACAGAGGCTATGGCTAAGGCTCACGCTTTTGACGGACTTGTTATGGTTCCAAACTGCGATAAAAACGTACCGGGACTTTTAATGGCTGCTGCAAGACTTAACATTCCTTCAATTTTTGTCAGCGGCGGTCCTATGCTTGCAGGAACTGTTGACGGCAAAAAAATCAGCTACTCCACTGTTTCCGAGGCTGTTTCACGCTACAAAGTAGGTGAAATTGACGATGAAAAATTAAGCGAATATGAAAATAATGCCTGCCCAAGCTGCGGCTCATGCTCAGGTATGTTTACTGCCAATTCAATGAACTGCCTTTGCGAGGTTCTGGGTATGGCTCTTAAGGGCAACGGTACAATTCCGGCAGTTTACTCACAGCGTTTACAGCTTGCAAAGCATGCCGGTATGAAGATTATGGAGCTTGTAAACAACAATGTACGTCCACGTGACATTATGACGGAAGAGGCGTTTGAAAATGCTCTTACCGTAGATATGGCGCTTGGCTGCAGCACCAACAGTATGCTCCACCTGCCTGCTGTTGCGCACGAATGCGGTATTGATTTGCATCTTGATATTGCAAATAATATTTCTGCAAAAACACCTAACCTTTGTCATCTGGCACCTGCCGGCGACCACTTTATTGAACAGCTTAACGAGGCAGGCGGTGTTTATGCGGTAATGAACGAGCTTGCAAAGCACGGACTTTTACACACTGACATTAAAACCTGCACAGGAAAAACCGTTGCTGAAAATATCAAGGGCTGTGAAATTAAAAATAAGGAAATTATCCATACATATGAAGAGCCTTACAGCAGAACAGGCGGAATTGCCGTTCTTAAGGGTAATCTTGCTCCCGACGGCTGTGTTGTAAAACGCAGTGCCGTTGCAGAAGAAATGATGCACCACAAGGGAAATGCAAGGGTGTTTGACTGTGAGGAGGACGCTCTTAACGCAATTTATGACGGAAAAATCAATCCGGGAGATGTTGTTGTTATCCGCTATGAAGGTCCTAAAGGCGGTCCGGGTATGAGAGAAATGCTTAATCCTACCTCGGCTATTATGGGCAGCGGCTTAGGCAACTGTGTTGCACTTATTACTGACGGACGTTTTTCCGGTGCAACAAGAGGTGCGGCAATCGGTCACGTTTCACCGGAAGCTGCTGTAGGCGGCAATATTGCTCTTATCGAAGAAGGGGATACAATTGAAATTGATATTCCTGCAAATACAATCAATGTGCTTGTTTCTGATGAAGAGCTTGAAAAACGCCGTGCAAACTGGAAACCAAGACAGCCAAAGATTACAACAGGTTATCTTTCACGTTATGCAAAGCTTGTTTCATCAGGCGCACAGGGTGCAATTCTTGACTGATTTGTACTTGTGATTTTCAACAATTATTATTCTTGCTTTTTGTTGAATTGCAAAAAACTTAAAAAAACAATATGCAACTTGCACAACTCACCCTTTGAATTATTGTTCAAGGGGTGATTTTTTTTGATTTTTCAAATATTCTTGTTGTAAAAGTTATACAAAAGTGATATAATAAATCCGTAATCGTTTAGACAATTGTAGAAAATAACTATAATTTGTCATTACAAAACGAAAGGAGAATCCTAAATTGAAACAATATGACGCAAAAAGAATATTAAATATAGCATTGGCAGGTCACAGCGGTTCAGGAAAAACCTCCGTTGCAGAGTCGATAATCTACTTAACCGGCGGCAGTGACAGACTTGGAAATATTGCAGACGGAAATACGGTTCTTGACTTTGACAGTGAAGAAATCAAGAGAAAAAGCTCCGTTCTGACTGCGGTTGCACCTGTTGAATGGAAAAATACAAAGATTAACCTTATTGACACGCCCGGTCTTTTTGATTTTGAGGGTGGTGTTTATGAGGGTATGCGTGCGGCTGACTCGGCGCTTATTGTTGTTTCGGGTAAAGACGGAGTAAATGTAGGAACCGAAAAAGCAGTAAAAATTGCCACAAAGCAGGGACTTACAAAAATCTTTTTTGTAAACGGTCTTTGTGATGAAAGCGCAAGATTTTACCGTGTTTTTGAAAATCTGAAAGCAACCTTCGGTCCTGCTGTATGTCCTGTTGTTGTACCTTACATAGTTGACGGTCAGGCTAATATTTATGTAAACCTTTTTGAATACAAAGCTTATAAATATGAAAACGGAAAGGCTACGCCTACCGATATGCCTGATATGGGCGACAGGCTTGAAGGCTTGCGTGAAGCTATTAAGGAAGCTGTTGCAGAAACCTCTGAGGAGCTTCTCGATAAATTTATAATGGGTGAGGAGTTTACTCCCGAAGAAATTATTATGGGCGTCAGTCAAGGTGTTAAGGACGGTACTATCTGCCCTGTATTCTGCGGTGACGCACACAACACCTTTGCAATCGACCAGCTTTTAAACAGCCTTATCTGGCTTGCTCCTAAAGCCGCTGATAAAAGCGAAGAAATCGGCGTTGACCCTAACGGTGAGCCTGTTGAGGTAAGTGTAAATGAGGATGCGGCAACGGCGGCTCTGGTTTTCAAAACTGTTGCAGACCCGTTTGTCGGCAAGCTTTCATATATTAAGGTAATCTCCGGCAAGGTGTCGGCAGACGCTCCGCTGATTAATATGAGAACAGGTAATCAGGA
>CAMFFI010000225.1 GCA_945949625.1 uncultured bacterium
CCTTTAATCCGCAGTTGGAACAAACCTCATTACATACATTTTCGTACACCCAGTCCATTGTGGGAGAATACAGCCTTTTCAGCTTGTCCGAAACCTTATTAACGCAATCGCTGACGCCTTCCATTGCCTTTGAAGCAAAATCAAGCCTCATAACAACATTGTGCTTTAATGCCTCGTTGCTTTTGGAATTATCCTCAGGCAAAAATACGGCGGTTACGAAGTTTCCTATCTGCTTTGGAAGAACCATAAACACGGTGGAGGCAATTACAGTTTCAATAAATAATGCAATTATCAGCTTGTTATCTCCGCAGGCAAAGGTCATTATGGTACTGCAAACGGTAAAAGCAATAGCACATCCTGCTTTGCCAACCCCTGAAAACAAACCCGCCATAAGTCCGCCAAAGGCATATCCGCCGCATAAAAACGACATTGCCGAGGTGCTGAGGCTGAAAATGGAGCCTGTGGCAATACCGCTGACACTGCCGCCTGTTACAGAACCGTATCTTGCACAGAACAAAATAATCAAAACAGCCGCTATTCTGCCGATTGACACATTTTCAATAGTAAGACTGCCCAATGACAAAATCAATATACAGCCGGTCATCACAAGACTTGCCATTTCCTGCTGACTAAAGGATTTTACAGCTCTTTTTGAATAGTACATTTCTGTTGTTTGTTTAAGAAAAAATGCCGCTGCGCCTGCAAGACAAGCCTCAATAAGGCTTTGAGTAATCTGTGTTGTACTTGAGCTTGTAAAAGAAAGCACAACACCCGTAGCAAGTACCGGAATAAATGCGGCAAGGCAGGCAAAAAGTCTGCTTTGGGAAATTTTTCGTATATCGCTCATCATCCAGCGTACAAAGCCGATAGCCGCAACAATTGCTATATACCTGAAGCTGTTTCTGGGATTTAGCAATATATAGCCAAGAGCTGTTCCCGATATAGCCCACAAAAGCTGTTTTCGCGGTACTGCGGCAGTATATGACGCTCCGAAAGGCGCAAGCTCACCCATTAACGCACCTCTTGAAATAATTATTCCGCATAAAAAATAAATACCGTGCATAACAAGCGACTTAATCGCTCTGTAATCATCTTTTGAATTTCTCTTGTAATTTGCCTTTGCTGTTGTTTGTGCTTCCATAATTATTAACATTCCTTTCAAATCAGTTTGGAAATACCACCTCCGCTTTTGTATTTTCAATAATCACTAACTTGTTGCGTAAAAAATACCTTTACAGGATAAACGCTGGTTTTCTCAAACTTTTACGTCCTAAATTTTATTGTGTTAATAATTATAGTTTTCACCCTATGATTGTTTTGTCATTTGCTGTTTGGAATTTTTTAAATTGTTTTGTAAAAAACAGGTATGCAGTCATTACTTTTTTAAGCTAAATAAACTTAATTGACCGTATGCTGTTGCAAAAATCAATTTTGTGACGAATGATTTTTAGCAATTATATAAAAAGTAAATTGCCCCTACACACAATTTAAGCAGACAGATTAGTATTGATAATTCTCCTTTACACCACCGTTTCGTAACAGTTTTTTATTAAGTAAAAAAGTCGAGTGCTTCGACACGCAATTCGTGCAGACAGTTTGTACTGACTGTAACCTTTTATGCCCGAGCGCAACCGAGCAATTTCCAATAATGTAAAAAAATAATGACAGCCGCAAATGCTGTCACTATTTCAATATAATATGGTTTATTCTTAATCACCGTTCATAATGAGTCCACAAACTAATGATTTTAATTTGCTTTGTTTCCTCATAAACCTGATAAACAAGCCGGTGCTTTGCATTTATCCTCCGTGAATATGCTCCGTTTAAATCTCCCACAAGTTTTTCATATGCAGGCGGTGTTTGATAAGGATTTTCTTTTATAAGTTCAATCAGATTTTTAGCGTTTTTATCAAGATGTGCTGACTTTAACTTAGGTATATCCTTCGTTGCTGTTTTTGTGTATAGAATCTGATACATTTACCACTCTGACTCATCTTCGGAAACACACTGTGAAAGAGGTGTATTTAAGCCTTCAATTATTTTTTCTTTCATAATAGGATTGGAGGACAAATTAAGCGTTTCTATTAAACTTCTATACTCATCTTCGCTTATTATAACTGCGTTTCCGTCCTTTGTGCTTATATTAACAGGCTCATTGTATTTTACTGTCTGTTCTAACATTTTAAAAATATTTTTTCTGAAATTTGTTATATTCGTGTTATACATAATATCGCCTCAATAATATTATAATGTACATAATTGCGTACGTCAATGGTTTTATTCAAAAATTCACTTTACATATTTATTTAAAAATTTTTCTACCGTGTGCCAGTACAAATCCGGCTCTGTTCCCGAGGAGCCAACGTGGCCTGCACCCTCTATAACAAGCTTTTCCTTAGGGCAGGAGGCAGCCTCGTACACCTTATCCAGCATTTCAAAAGGCACAAATTTATCCTCATCTCCGTGAATAAACAGGGTAGGCGTTACCGATTTTTTGATTTGTTCAATGCTTGATGCCTGTTCAAAGGTATAGCCTGCCTTAAAAAAGCAAACCACATCGGTAGAGGTTATTACGGGAAACGGAGGTAGTCCGAATATATCGTTAAGAAGTACCTCCAGCTCGTCATTTACCGAAGTATAACCGCAGTCCTCAATTGCAGCCTTAACATTGGCGGGCAGCTGCTCCCCTGTTGTCATCATTACGGCTGCGCCGCCCATAGAAACACCGTAAAGAACAATTTGGGACTCGGAATCCTTATCTGTAATATAATTTATCCACTTTATAATATCCAGCCTGTCAAGCCAGCCCATTCCTACGGCAATTCCCTCACTTTCACCGCAGCCGCGCAAATCGGGAATTAAAACGCTGTAGCCCATATTGTAAAATTTATAAGCCTCGCTGCACATCTTTATGGA
>CAMFFI010000226.1 GCA_945949625.1 uncultured bacterium
AGATGATGATCCGAATCTAATCAAAATCGGAGACTATCAGGCTGTATATAAAGGCAGTGAGATTGTAAAGGATTATGACGGTAACGACGCATTAGTTTCTACATTCGATTACACAAACAACAGCAAAGAGGATCAGAGCTTTGAGTGGTCAATATATTACACCCTTACTCAGGGCGACACAAAGCTTGAATACACTACAATTTTTGTAAGCGAGGATTCATACGACACACTCGACGAAAGCGCAAGACAGGATGTAGCTCCCGGTAAGAGCCTTGAGGTTAAAACAACATATAAGCTTAAAGATTTAACAACACCGGTTGAAATCAAGTTTTCAGATCTTCTTGAAAGCGAAACAGACAGCTTAACAATAGATTTGACATCGTTAAAGTAAAAAATGTGTTCATAAGTCACAGTTCCTTAAAAAGTTAAGTTTAAGGGACTGTGATTAAAATTGATTAACTGCTTGAAATAGCTGATATTGAATGTGTATTAACTTCTTGTAAAAAGCTTTTGATAATAAAACAGAATGAGCCTGTTTAAATGAATTTTACATAAAAACTGTTGTCCCACACTAATTATTAAATAATTTGTATATATTTGCAGAAATTTTGAGTTAGGGTGGTGACAACTTAAAGAAAATTATGTATAATTGTTATTGTAAAATATGGCTTTTTTTGACTGTTTTTGACTATGAACTTCTTTAACCTGAATAAATGTATAATTATTTTATTTTGTCAATACAGTTGTTTATTGATGTAATAAAAAAGTGATATATAGCAGAGTATGTGGCATAACATAGAATATATTTATTTTAAAACTAAACTCACGGGAGGTTATTATGGGTTAATTTGATAAAAATATTGCTATGTTTATGGCTAAAAGAAATAATTCCCCGTAATTTTGTGTAATTAAATAAATCAAATAAAAGTAGTTTCATAAAAATAAAAATTAAAATTCCAACAGTTATTATAAGGAGGATAATATGTCATCAGTACAGGAATATATTTGTCCCTGCTGCGGAGGAGCAATTGCGTTTGATATTTCCACACAAAAAATGAAATGTCCCTATTGCGAAACCGAGTTTGAAATTGATACTCTTAAAAATTATGATGAGTGTCTGAAGCAGGAATCTGAAAATGAAATGGAGTGGCAGGTTCCGTCGGAACAGTGGAGCGAAAGCGAAGCAAGCGGTATGCGTGCTTATATTTGCAACTCCTGCGGAGGCGAAATTATCGGCGACGCAAATTCAGCGGCAAGCGATTGTCCCTACTGCGGAAACCACGTTGTTATGAAGAATCAGTTTTCAGGTACCTTAAAGCCTGATTATGTCATTCCCTTTAAGCTGGATAAGGAACATGCAAAAGAAGCCTTTAAAAAGCATCTGTGCGGCAAAAGACTGCTGCCGAAAGTTTTCAAAAGTGAAAACCATATTGATGAAATAAAGGGAATATACGTTCCTTTCTGGTTGTTTAATGCAGACGCAAATGCACATATCCGATATAGGGCAACAAAGGTAAGACATTGGAGCGACAGCAGCTATAACTATACTGAAACAAAGCATTATACCCTTGAGCGCGGCGGGGATATTTCTTTTGACAATATTCCTGTTGACGGCTCTTCAAAAATGGCAGACGACCTTATGGAGTCGATTGAACCCTTCGATATTAGTCAAGCGGTTGATTTTAAAACAGCGTATCTTGCAGGTTACCTTGCTGATAAATATGATGTTACAGCAGAGCAAAGTATAGAACGTGCAAATAACAGAGTAAAGACAAGTACCGCAGAAGTTTTCAGAAGAACAACCTCGGGTTATACCTCTGTTACTCCGGAAGCAACCTCAATTAAGCTTCAAAACGGAAGCGCAAAATATGCGCTGTACCCCGTATGGATTATGAACACATCTTGGAACGGCAAAAAATTCACCTTCGCCATGAACGGTCAGACAGGAAAATTTGTAGGTGATTTGCCTCTTGACAAAAAAGCGTATGCAAAATGGTTTGGCATTCTATCAGCCGTATTCGGCATAGTTTCGTCAGCATTACTTATTTTGCTTACATATTTTCTTTAAGGAGGCAGACATATGAAAAAGAAATTATTTTTGATTATTACAGCTTTAGCCCTTTGTCTGTCCTCTGTATTTTCAGTAGGCGCAGTAAATTCCGAGCTTCCGGAAATCAGATTGCTTCCAAGGCTTGTAGATGAAGGAGATTTATTGTATAGCAGTGAGGAAAAAGAAATTCTCGCAAAGCTTGATGAAATAAGCAAAAGGCAGCAGTGCGACGTAGTTATTGTTACTGCCGAAACGCTGGGATACAAGACCGCTACGGAATATGCCGACGATTTTTATGATTACAACGGCTACGGAGCAGGCGCTAACAAAGACGGAATACTTCTTCTTGTATGCCTTGAAGAACGTGATTGGGCAATAAGCACCTGCGGTTACGGAATAACAGCATTTACCGACGCCGGACAGGAATATATGGTTGATAAATTCAAGCCTTATTTAAGCGACGGCGATTATTATGAAGCCTTTGACAAATTTGCAACGCTGTGTGACGATTTTCTGACTCAGGCAAAAACAGGTAAACCTTACGATACAAATAATATGCCAAAGGAATTTCCGTTTTTCGGCTTAATTCTATGTATAGTTGGTTCAATTGTAGTTGCCTTTATCATTGTTACTTCAATGAAAAGCAAATTAAAATCCGTAAAATCAAAAGCCGACGCAAATACATACGTAAGACAGGGAAGTATGAATCTTCTTGAAAACAGGGATATTTTCCTTTATACAACCACAAACAGAACAAAAAGACAGACGCAGAGCAGCTCAGGTTCTTCGTCAGGCTCAAGCACTCACACCTCCTCGTCAGGCAGATCTCACGGAGGCTCAAGCGGCAAGT
>CAMFFI010000227.1 GCA_945949625.1 uncultured bacterium
TTTTGGGCTGGGTTTGCAAAACAGATTTTCTCAGCGCTATGTCTGAAATAGGCGTAGTTTTGCTTATGTTTTCGGCAGGCCTTGGTACAGATTTGAAGGAACTGGTCAGAACAGGACCGTTTGCTTTCCTGATTGCCTGTGCAGGAGTTCTTGTACCGCTTGCCGGCGGTACGGGTATATATCTGCTTTTTGGTATGAATCCCGGCACAAACCAATTTTTTGAAGCCGTATTTATGGGTACTATTCTGACGGCAACATCGGTAAGTATTACAGTTAAGACGCTTCTTGAACTGGGACACCTTAAAAGCAAGGTGGGTACAACTATTTTAAGCGCCGCTATAATTGATGACATTATAGGCATTGTACTTCTTACATTTGTTATTGGTTTTAAGGATCCGAAAATGGACCCTGTCACTGTAACTGTTCAGACTTTGTTATTCTTCCTGTTTGCAGTGGTCTTCGGTTTCGGCTTGTACTTTGCCTTTAAATGGCTTGATAAAAGGAATCCTCACACAAGACGTATTCCTATTTTCGGTCTCGCGCTTTGCTTTGTATTTGCTTTTTGTGCCGAGGAATTTTTCGGAATAGCCGATATTACCGGCGCTTATGTTGCAGGTATTGTACTTTGTAATATTAAGGATTCAGGCTATATTGAAAGAAAAATGGATATTAACTCTTATATGATTTTCGGTCCAATATTCTTTGCCGGCATTGGATTGCAGACAAGCTTTGATAATTTTAATATGTCAGTGCTTTGGTTTACTCTTGCTTTGGTGGCAGTTGCACTTATTACAAAGGTTATCGGATGCGGAGGAATGGCAAGGCTTTGCAGGTTCAGCAATTCAGATTCGTTAAAAATCGGAGTTGGAATGATGAACAGGGGAGAGGTTGCCCTGATTGTTGCCCAAAAGGGTATGAACGCAGGCTTGCTTGACCCGTCGCTGTTTTCTTCAATAATTGTGCTTATTATTGTTTCATCGATAACAACGCCGATTATTTTAAAGCTTTTATATACAAAATCTCCCGATAAAAAATCAGGTGAAAAAAATATCGGCAAAGATTCTGAAAAGCTTGTGAATACACAGATTGAGACATTAGAAGAAAGAAAAGAACATTAAAAGTAATTTAATAACCATTGTAAAAATTTCAGGCAGTCCAAAAACGGACTGCCTTTTATTTTGCAGAGAACTGCTTGGTAAAACGAAAAATGTAAAATTTTGCGATATTTTTAAACAGTAATAAAAAAATATTCGTTTAAAATTTATTCATATTTTACATATTATGTGACAATTTTTTAAAAATATTAATTTTTGGTTGCAATTTTATAACAATATATGCTATAATTGTAACAAATTTGTTACTGGACGTAATTTTTTACACTTGAATTTATGAATAATTTTATTGTTACGTCAGTTCCTTTGTGAATAATGGAGGTAATATTTTTATGAAGCATTTAAAGAAGATTGTGGCATTAATTGTTACAATCACTATCCTTTCTTCCTTTTGCATTGTAGGCTCGGTGTTCTCTGCCTCTGCAAGCGGTACCGGTGCAGGACTTGCCGAATGGGCAATGAATGCTTATTACAGTGGTTGGGCTTATGTTTACGGCGGCTCATCACCCGGAGCTGTTGACTGTTCAGGTCTTATTTACTCCTATGCAGGCGGAAACCGTACAGGTGACGCACAGCTCGGAGCAGCTTCCGAAAGCGGCAGCGTAGGCGGCGGAATTCCGAGAGTTCACGGTCTTGGCCTTTATCATCCCGGTCACGTTGGCGTTTATGTAGGAAACGGAATGGCAGTTGACGCAAGAAATGAGTCCGAAGGCGTTTGCTATTCATCTGTT
This sequence comes from uncultured bacterium, assembly GCA_945949625.1. Lineage (GTDB taxonomy): Bacteria > Bacillota > Clostridia > Oscillospirales > Acutalibacteraceae > Ruminococcoides. The sequence goes on from CAMFFI010000227.1 coordinate 1,844, forward strand.
GACTATATGGGCTGGACAACATGGTTTAAGCTTAGCAATGTTTCCTATCCTTCAACAGGTTGGGAAGAGTTCAACGGAAACTATTATTACTACGAGGACGGACAGTATGTAGTAAATACTTCAAGAACCATTGACGATGTTACATATTATTTCGGTTCCGACGGTATTTCCGATACAACTCCTTCCGATATATCATCAACTGCCGATAACAATTCATCAGGCAGTTCATCCTCAGAGAGTTCATCATCATCTTCTTCATCAAAACCTTCATATCAGACAATTCAGCTTGGTTCTGAAGGCGACAGCGTAACAAAGCTCCAGAACAGATTATATGAGCTTGGTTTCTATAAAGGCGAAATAACAGGATATTTTGATGAAGAAACCGAAAAAGCTTATAAGGCTTTTCAGAAAGCGGCCGGAGTAACCGTTGACGGTATCTCAGGTGAATCAGACCAGAAGCTTTTGTATTCCGATAATGCGCCTTATGCTCCGGAAGAACCTAAGCAGGATGAAGAAACAACTAAAAAAATTCAGTCCGCACAGGAAAAGCTTAAAGAGCTTAATTATTACAGCGGTGTTTGTGACGGTATAATCGGACAGTTGACAACAGAGGCTGTTACGGCTTTCCAGGCTGACAACGATTTAGAGGTTACAGGCGAGCTTGACGATGCTACTTATAATGCAATTATGAGCGATGATGCAAAGAAAAACCCGGCTTTTTCTGACGCAATAGATTCAAGCGAATCCTTACAACCAACCTCTACATATACATTCAATGCATATGAGCTGAATTCAACAGGAATTATGGGACCTCATCCGGTAGTTGAAAATGCAACAACATCATCATTTGTATTGTCAAACGGACTGGCAAAGGATAATGCACAGTTTGCAAACAATGTAGCAGAAAAAACAAATCAGCTTGCTAAAAATGCTGTTTCAAATTTTGCGTCTGACGGATTTACTTCCGTAGGTCCAATGAAAGCCTTTAGAATTAACGGCGTTGCAATCGGACTTTTTGCAATTGTATGTATGATTTCTTTAATCAGCGTTTATAT
>CAMFFI010000228.1 GCA_945949625.1 uncultured bacterium
CAACGTAGCCGTTTTCAGCTGCTGCAAAAGCGCCTAAGTTTTCTTTAGCAAAGCTTTCTGCTGCTGCTTTCTGCTGGTCTACGGGAACATTCATCTTTTCGGGCGCCATAATTACAGCGGCAGCCTCAATATTTATAGGTGAAATAACTGCGTCCGGTAATGCAAAGGTTAAATCTGTATTAGCGCCTGTACCTGCCATTGCAATATATACAGGACCTACTGCCGTACCTGTTACAACAGAAATTTTAACTGTTGTAGCCTCTGCATATGCTGAAGAAACCTTAGCGGCAGATTTTAAGGAACCGAAGCCGCAGCTGTTTACAAAAGAAACAACAGGAATTGAAAAAGCGTCGCAGAAACGTACAAATTTTGCAATTTTTGCGGCTGACTGGCAATCAAGGCTTTCGCCCTTTGTGCCTACAAAGCCTACAACCGTTCCGCCTATTCTGCCTAAAACCGTTGCGGCAGCCTTTCCGAAATCAGCAGAAAGTACAAGTGTTGAGCCTGCGTCTGCAACTTTCTGACAAATACATTGGCCGTCCGGATTAGGTTCATTTTCAAAAGCCTCCGGTGCCATATTAAGGTTATTTGAAGGAAGGTAGCATAAAAGCTCTTTTGCCTTTGCAATTGCGTCCTCTTCATTTTCTGCAACAAGAGAAGCAATACCTTTTGACGCACAATATTCAGCGCTCTGATTTTCTCCCGTAACATCAATTGAAAGAGCAGCGTCCTTGCACATAATAACAAAATCTGCCTCTACTGCATTCAAAGCACCTGTTCCGAGGCAAGTACCTAAAATTACAGACACCTGAGGAACAACGCCTGAAAGATTTGAAGCCTGATTTAAAATCTGACCGTAAGCAGAAAGAAGAGCATTACCCTGAGAAAGTCTTCCGCCCTTGCTGTTGTAAAAGCCGTAAACAGGAGCGCCGGTCTTGAGCGCAAGGTCATACAGCTTTTTAAGCTTTGCAGCCTGAGCCTTACTCATTGCGCCGCCGCACATATCGCTGTTCTGTGCAAATGCGTAAACCGGCATTCCGTCAACTGTACCAAAGCCGGCTGTTACCTCTGAAAAAGTATCATCGGATTTTGCAAAAGTATCAATTTCGCAAAAGCTGTCTTCATCAAAAAAAGATAAAAGAGTTTTATATCCTGCCGAGGCTTCAAGCTGAGCTTTTGCCTGAGTCATTTTTTCAATACTCATTTTACATTCCTCCAAATAAATCTATTAAATATGCAGTAAATAGCTATACTGCACACAAATTTACCACAGTATATATTATAGTATAATTGCCCCTAAAGTACAAGAAAAAAGTGTGCAAAAAAAATTTTTTGCACACTTTTTATAATTCTTTTTATTTTACTGTTAAATTATTGTCAAATTGTTTAAATTGCTGAAAATAATATATTCTGTTTGGGAATATTTTTACATAATTTAATCTTCTTTGAGCTAAAACTGTTGATTTTTAGGCGGATTTGGATTTGCAGAAAGCTTTTTCACCTCTTCTGCCGTTAAATCACGCCAGTCACCCTGTTTTAACATTCCCATTTTAACCTGACCTATGGCTGTTCGTTTTAATCTTGCAACCTCAAGTCCCAGCTTTTCGCACATTTTTCGGATTTCTCTGTTTCTTCCTTCGTGAAGAACGATTTCAAGCACGACTCTGCCCTCTTGCTTTGTTATAACACGCACCTGTGCCGGAGCAGTTTTTCTTCCGTCAATTTCTACGCCGTTTTCAATTGCTTCTATCTGTTCATCTTCAATTGACGGACGCACGGTTACTCTGTAAACCTTGTAAATGTTCTTTTTTGGGTGCATAACGGTATTTGCAAAATCTCCGTCGTTAGTAAAGATTAACATTCCCTCCGAATCTCTGTCAAGTCTGCCCACGGGATAAACACGTGTTCCTACGTCTTTAATCAAATCCGCAACACATTTTCTGCCCATTTCATCGCTTAACGTAGTAACGTAGCCTCTCGGCTTGTTAAGCATAATATAGCGGTATTTAGGCTTTGAAGAATATGTTATCTTTTTGTTGTGAACGGATATTTTATCTTTTTTGGGATTAACTTTATCGCCGATTTTTGCCACTTTACCGTTTACCTTAACGGCACCTCTTTCAATCAGCTCCTCTGATTTTCGTCTTGACGCTATTCCGCACTGGGAAAGCACCTTTTGAAGTCTAATTAATTCTTCCCTTGCCATTTTTCTTTCCTTTACTTTTTATTGCTGTATGTCATTGCCGAAAGGGGCGTTTCGGCTATTTTTTCATTGTTAAGCGTATATACAACCTTGCCTGCGTAATCTCCGTCCTTAACGGGAGCATAGAGAAAATTGTCAAGATACACTTCTCTTTTTACCTTCTGCGCGTCTTCTTTTCTGAGGACTATTCCGTACTTTCTGTCGCTTCCTACCGTTACTCTGTCATCAGTACCTCCTACAACGGGAACCTCAAGAAAAAAGGAGGTATCGTCACAGGCGCACAAGGAATAACTGTTAAAGCCGTATTCATAAACGGACTGATGGTCTTTCCAGTCGTTTTTGTCATTTAAAGTGACGCAGATAAAACGCAGACCGTCCTTTTCAGCCGCAGACACAAGACATCTGCCTGCACTGAGGGTGTATCCCGTTTTTCCGCCGATACAGTATTCGTATAATGAAAGCAGTCGGTTATGATTTGAATATGTAAGGCTTTTGTCCGGAGGATTGACAAAATCAACCTTTAAGGACTTTTTTGAAGTTATCTCTGCAAAGTCCTTGTTTTCCAAAGCAAAAGCCATTAACAGCGCAAGGTCATAGGCTGTGCTGTAATGATTTTCGTCGTCAAGTCCGCTGGGTGTAACAAAATGGGTGTTTTTCACACCGAGCTGACTTGCTCTTGAATT
>CAMFFI010000229.1 GCA_945949625.1 uncultured bacterium
CAATTTGCTGAATTACGAAGACTTTAGGCAGCATATTGCAGATATTGATAATTCTTTTATTGCTACGGAACAGCGAATTTCTGAATTAAGCTCTGAAATATCCCACCAGGAACTTATTCAGAAACATTGTTCGTCCTACCGTACCTGCAGAAAAATAGTAGAAGATGCAAAAACAGCACCGGATCCTCAGAAATATAAAGCCGCTCACCAGTCAGAATACAAACTGCATGATTCCTTAAAACAGCAATTACAGGAACTGGGCATTACCAAATTACCTTCCCCGGAAAGACTGCAGAAAAAAATAGACAACCTTAGAAATGAACGTTCTTCTGCGACCAAAGAAAAGCAAGATTTAGAAAAAAGACGATCTACATTAAATACCATAACCGCCAATTTCAACACCTTGCTATCCAATGACGCACATTTCAAGGATATTTCTGAACACCGACAAGAGGAACATGACTTATAATAATCTCCATATGCTATGAGCTAAGGTCAATTACACTGTACATCACTGGCCTTAGCTCATTTTTTACTCTTCATCAATTTCAAACAAAAATCCCTCCAAACTCAAAACGGGTTTAGAGGGCAGATGGAATTTTATCTGGGCGTGTCAAATCCGCACACCAAAGCACCGTTTTTTATTGGCGGGCCTATGCCTTTCTATTAATAGTTCTTTATTGATGACACCTTAGTTTATCGCAGTAATTCTGTAACTGTTCAATAGCTTCGGATTTGCTAAATCCCAATGCAAACATCTTGCTCAAATATGAGCAACAAAGTTCTTTAATGGTATTTTGCTTTACCTGCTGTATGCAATCATAATCTTGCGTGACAGAATACTTTCCGCCCTTAGAGCAAATAATAAGGTGGTCTTGTTTTATCGCTTTATAAGATTTCAAAACGGTATTTGGATTGATATGTAGTATTTCAGCCATTTCACGAACAGACGGAATACTATCCCCAGAGGAAAGCTCATTACTCAAAATGGCATATATCAGCTTCTGGGTAAGTTGTCTGGAAATAGGGGTTATGTCGTGAAACGCCCATTTTTCATAATTCATTTTTTTCCTCCACCAATCGTAAAATTTCATCCGTAGAAGTCCATAGAATAAAAATAAGTATAAGCAATATGCCAACTGGTATCAGCAGTATTCCGATTAGGATCACGCTGATACCAGTTATGGTATAAGATAGACATTTTCTGAAATACAAGCCTGTCATTCTACTGTCAATGTCAGAGTACCGCTGAAGTCCTCGCCTTTAAGGACGATGTAGTTATCTCCAGAGGAAATGGTGTACTCCTTTGTATCTTCTGAATTGTCATTTGCTATCGTATATTCATCACCACCTGCAATCCAATACAACTCAGCCGTACCTTCATCTATGGTTATCGTATAAGTCACAGTAAGTTGATTACCGTTGCCTCGTTCCAAAGCTGTTCCGCCGAAGATAAACTCTTTCCCATTGAATTCATCATAAGTGGCTGTATAAGTACCCGTGTATGCGTCATCACCCTTATCTTTTTCGCCTTGTAGGTCTTTTTCCTTTGTTAATGCGTGTTTGCTAAAAGATTGCATCCAACTATCCCATCCGTCAATCAGATTATCTTTCAAACTTCCTTTGTCGTGATTTGAGCCGCAGCCTGCAACACAAAAAGTCAAACATAAAATCAAAATCAGAGATATTATTACTTTTGCACTTTTCATATTCCGCATATCTCCTTACATAATTTTCGGTAAAACCATCATAGCGAATACAGCAACGCCGCCAACTGCATAAAGACCGTTCACAATCAAGCAAATCTTCATCAAATTGTTCTGCACTTTTGCCCTAACATAAGATATGATTGTAAACACTCCGCTGAATATCATAAACGCCGCATAGCAGGAAATCATAATTTCAGCTACGGGTGACTCTAACGCCCAATCGAACATTCTAAGCGGCAGGATAGTCCACGGAACAAAAAGCATAATGGTACTGATAGTAGTTAAAATTTTATTTTTCATACTGATTATCTCCTTTCAGCCTTTCCGAAGTAGGAACAGGCAATCAATAAACAAATTACTGTGATACAGACAGCAACAGGCAGCCACGGAACTAACTCAACCTGTGCTGTATTTAGATTAGACGCTATCTTTCCGTACTCTGCCGTTACCACAAAGAACGGGTAAGCCATAGGATACGCAAACCAGATTTTCGTGTTAATCATTAATACGGACGGCACAATTGAAGCAAGTCCTATCCCGACAGAGAAAATCGGCGTCTGAATACAGACAGATAGAAGCCAGAAAAAGGTAAGCATCGGTATAGATGACACAAGCAACAGTCCTGCTTCCTTAATTACAAATAACGGCGACAAGATAAAATTATAGTTCTGCGTTCCTGTCACAATAGCGGCACTCAGGTAATACATACCAACTGACATAAGGACTTGGACAACTGCCAAAGAAAGCAGCACCACAAACTTTGCCATACATAATTTCGCTGTATTAATAGGCAGGGCAAGCATTTTCAAAATACCCTTGTTGCTTCTTTCGGTCTGGTTAAGCAGAACAGTACTCACAACCATACTTGCGGGAAAAATAAACCACGACATTCCAAGAAAGCCCTGTATCAAAAAATTATATTCTGGAGATATGCCCTCTGCTTGCATTTGAAAGTTCATATTCGCATTAAAAATTGAAGGTAGCCATAGGGCAATTACCGCTACTGATAAAATCAGCATTATTTTAGAACGGCGTATTTTCTTAAACTCAACGCCGAGTAATGAAAGAAAACTCATTCCATAGACCTCCTTACCTTCAAAAGTAATACTTCCGCAATAGCGATAATGACGGTTTCAATCACGCTTGCAATCAGCATAT
>CAMFFI010000230.1 GCA_945949625.1 uncultured bacterium
CAGGTGGAAAAGACGGAATATTGCCGCCTCCCAAGGGAGTAATGCACATTATAAACATAATTATCAATTTGCTCAGGTCAGTACCATTTCTGATTTTAATGATTATGGTGTTCCCTCTTACCAGACTGATTGTAGGCACAACAGTAGGAACAGTCGCCTCTATCGTTCCTTTGGTAATTGCCGCTTTCCCTTTTGTTGCACGAATGATTGAAAGCAGTCTGCGCGAGGTAAATCCCAATATAATTGAAACTGCGCAGAGTATGGGTGCCTCACCTCTGCAAATAATTGTAAAGGTAATGATACCTGAAAGTATTCCCTCTCTTATTTCCGACATAACCATATCAATCACAACAATTCTCGGATATTCTGCAATGAGCGGAATCATCGGCGGAGGAGGTCTCGGCAAAATTGCTATCAATTACGGTTATTACCGCTATCAGTATCTTGTAATGATTGTGGCTGTTATTCTTTTAATAATAATTGTTCAGCTTATTCAAAGCATTGGAACAAAGCTCTCCGCAACATCTGACAAACGATTAAAACGCAAAAATTAAAACCAAAGAAGGTATAAAAATGAGCAAACAACTTACAAGACAGGAAGCATGGGACCTGCTTAACGAATATAACAAGGATTCTTTTCATATAAAACACGCCCTGACCGTTGAAGGCGTTATGAAGTATTATGCAGAAAAGCTGGGCTACGGACAGGAAGCTGAGTTCTGGGGAATTGTAGGACTTCTTCATGATTTGGATTTTGAGCAATTTCCTTCACAGCACTGTATCAAGGAACAGGAAATAATGAGAGAAAGAAACATAGATGAAAAAATCATCCATGCCACCGCAAGTCACGGATATAATCTCACAGTGGATATAGAACCTCAGCATACAATGGAAAAAGTCCTTTATGGCGTAGATGAACTGACAGGTCTTATCGGCGCAGTTGCAATTCTGCGTCCGTCAAAAAGCGTTTCCGATTTGGAGCTGAAATCAGTAAAGAAAAAATACAAAAACAAAAACTTTGCAGCAGGCTGCTCAAGAGAAGTAATTGAAAACGGAGCAAAAATGCTTGACTGGGACTTGGATAAGCTTATTTCCGAAACCATTCTTGCAATGCGAAGCTGTGAAGATTCTTATAACAGCATTTAAATACAATTAAATACACAATTTCAAAAAAACAAGCAGATACTAAATTCCGTTAGAATACAGTATCTGCTTTTGGTTTTCTATGGCAACTATCAGATTAAATTATCAGCGCCCTCAACCAGATGGGACTTTACAATTAATCTAACAACCTTATAAATATGCGGCTTTATTTCTTCCAATGAATAAGGCTGATTACAACGAATAGGGCTGTAACAGCTTGAAACAATAAATTCCAGAATTAAAAACCACATTATTTCAGGGTCTTTTATGTTATACTCTGCATATCTTCTGAAGAAATCATTGTAAGCCTTCAAAAAGTCAAATTCTCCGCTGTCTCTTTTAGAGTCAACTGCTTCCTTAAATCTTCCCCAATCAATAGCTTTAGAAAAATAATTTACAAGAGTAGGGTCGTTACTAAGCTGATTTATTATATTGTCGGCAATAAAAATCATTTCATCTTCCAAGGTGAGAATTTTAACCTTTTCCAAGGCTCTTATTGCATTACTGAAAATGTTGCCTGTTTTCTGATAAATAAGCAAATTGGCAATATCGTATTTATCGTTAAAATAAAGATAAAATGTACCCTTTGCAACTCCTGCCTTATCTGCAATATCAGAAATAGACGTATTCACCATACCTTTTTCAGAAAACAATTCAAACGCTGCGTCAACAAGGTCTTTTCTCTTTTTTTCCTTTTTGTCATCAACTTTGCTCATTTTTACATCCCCTTTTAAGACCAATATTCACCAAATCTTGTCAGAATATATTCTATTATATATATTAACAAATTTCAATAGGTAAATACTTAAAATTTTATAAATTATCTATTTTTTCTACTTGTTTGAAAATTTTTAAAAATTTATCCGAAAATTAGGCAATATTGTACGAATTGTGAAGATTTTGTAAGTCAATTAAATCTAATTATAAGCCTGTATCATTTATTTTTTCCTGCATCACAAATTCAGTGCTGTTATTCCCCGTTACTATGAATAAAGAACATATGTATCTTCAAAGAAAAAACTGCAAATAATAAATATCCGGAATACTTAGATTTTAGTAATGTTTCATTTAGTTTTATCAAAATAACCGCTCATCTACAACAGCCAGTATTATACCCCGGAAACCTTAAAGGAAATATCAGTATTTTTAAAAAACATAAATATATAAAATAAGAAAATAAAGTAAAAATGCCTTTCTTTGATTTGTTGTTTTTGCAACAATAAAACCTAATATTTTGTCAAATATTATTCATTAATATAAAAGTCCTTCAAATGCAAAAAAAACATTGACAATTATTTAACAATAGTGCTAAAATAGTATTGTTCGGACATTGTATAATGTCCAAATAATTTATGATGAAATAAGGATATGATTATGAAAAGAATTTTAACCGCTGTTTTGGCAGTATGTCTATGTTTTTCTACCGTATTTGCTCTTGCATCCTGTGGATGTGAAAAAGAAGAAGATACACGTGTTATCATAGCAAAAGAAACACAACCGGATGTTCTTGACGACCAGGGCTATGGCTATATAATTGTTGACGGTAAAACGCTCACAATTACACAGTACAAAGGTTCTGCTATGGAGCTTGACATTCCTTCCGAATACGACGGAAAACCTGTAACCGCAATCGGTGACCATGTTTTCAGAAGTCAGGCTATCACTTCCGTTAAAATTCCATCATCAATTGAGTCTATCGGCAACCGTGCTTTTTCAGACTG
>CAMFFI010000231.1 GCA_945949625.1 uncultured bacterium
TGTAAAAAAGCAGGAGATTAACGAAGAAAAGCCCTTTAAAAATCCCCGAAATGCAGCGGCAGGCTCTTTAAGACAAAAGGACAGTAAAATAACCGCACAGCGAAAGCTTGATATTTTTATTTTCAATATTCAGCAAATTGAGGGAGTATCCTTTGAAAGCCATAAGCAATCTCTTGACTATTTAACGGAGCTTGGCTTTCCAACGGCTCCGTTTTATAACCGATATGATAATATTCACGACGTAATAGAAGAAATTGAAAGAATAGGCAATTTAAGAGGTACTCTTGATTTTGCCATTGACGGTGCGGTTGTAAAGCTTGACAGTATTCCCCAGCGTGAAATTTTAGGAAGTACAGCAAAATTTCCCCGTTGGGCAGAGGCATATAAATATCCCCCGGAAGAAAAGGAAACCACGCTTATTGATATAGAAATTAATGTGGGAAGAACAGGCGCGTTGACTCCTGTAGGAATTTTTGAGCCTGTATTTCTTGCAGGAACAACTGTATCAAGAGCAACCCTTTACAACAAGGATTTCATTGACGAAACAAAAATCGGAATAGGCGACAGGGTAATCATCAGAAAAGCCGGTGAAATTATACCCGAGGTTGTTTCCGTTAAACAGCACGGTGAAAATTCCGTACCCTTTGAATATCCCACCGTTTGCCCTTCCTGTCACAGCAAGGTTTTTAAGGAGGAAGGAGAGGCTGTTGTAAGATGCACAAATACCGATTGTCCCGCACAGCTTATGCGTCATTTGGTGCATTTTGTTTCCCGTGACGCTATGGATATTGAGGGCTTAGGTCCTGCCGTAATAGAACAGCTTATTGATAAGGGACTTGTAAAATCACCTGTTGACCTTTACAGACTTAATGCGTCGGATATTGCCGCACTTGAAAGAATGGGAGAAAAATCTGCCGTCAATCTTATTAACGCTTTGGAAAAGTCAAAGGAAAATGAGCTTTACCGTCTTGTTTTTGCTTTGGGAATCCGTCATATAGGTTTAAAAGCCGCAAAGCTTTTGTGCAAAAGGTTCGGCACAATCGAAAACATACTCTCCGCTACCATTGAAGAAGTTTCGTCAATTGAAGGCTTTGGTGACGTTATGGCGGAAAGCCTTGTGGAATATTTTTCTCTTGAAGAAACAAAAGAACTGATTAATTCTTTAAAAGAATTAGGAGTCAAAATGAAGGAGTCGGAAACTCCCTCTTCAGACGGTATTTTCAGCGGAAAAACCTTTGTGCTTACAGGAACTCTTCCAACCTACCAAAGAAGTGAAGCGGCAAAAATAATTGAAGATAACGGCGGAAAAACATCTTCCTCCGTATCAAAAAAAACAGATTATGTGCTTGCAGGAGCAGATGCAGGCAGTAAGCTGACTAAGGCACAGACCTTAGGCGTAACCGTAATTTCCGAAGAAGAATTTAAACAGATGCTGAATCTATAATTAATTCTTGTTTTAAGAATTAATCGGCACAAGCCTTTTGCCCGTTAAACAATTTCATATCAAGTATAAGTCCGATAACCGGGCTGAAATTTTATGACCTTTGACTCAAATCAGAGGTCATATTTTTTTGCCTTGTAACATATGACTTAATAAGTAATTTTTACGGAGGAATTAAAAATGAGCAGTTTAAATTTAAAGGAACGCTTCAAACAGGCTTCAATGCCCTTATGTACAAGCATAAGCCGACGTCTTATTATGCTGCCTGACGATATTCAGGAGCAAGCGCAGGAAATACGCTTAAGGCTAAACCGTCCTACAGCCGTATGCTGTCCCGATAATACATATTACTTAACGGAAAACGGCTGTGTAACAAACAGAATAATCGACCAGCCGATGCTGAAAACGGAACAAAGAGATATGACGGATATTTTCCATAATATCTGTAATTTTTCTGTTTACTCAAGGCAAAACGAAATCAAAAACGGCTTTGTAACTATGCAGGGCGGTCACAGAGCAGGCATTTGCGGAACGGCAGTTACCGAAAACGAAAAGATAACAAATATAAGGGATATATCTTCTATAAATATAAGAATTGCAAGAGAACACAGAGGCAGCGGCAATGAGATTTTACGCAGAATAAAAAATATTTCCGGCGGCGTCTTAATCTGTGGAAGTCCCTGCAGCGGAAAAACTACTGTTTTGCGTGATATTGCAAGAAATCTTTCGTTAAATTACGATAAAAAGGTTTCAATAGTTGATGAAAGGGGAGAAATAGCAGGAACGGTCAGAGGAGTTTTTCAAAATGATATCGGTATGTGCGATGTTCTGGACGGTTATTCAAAGGCTGAAGGTATTATTCAGTCCATACGTTCAATGTCGCCCGATGTGCTTATTTGCGACGAAATAGGAGGCTTTGATGATGTAAAGGCAATTTTGCAAAGCGCAAATTCGGGCGTATCGTTTATAGCCACAGTCCACTGTAAAAGCAAAGAGGAGCTTGCAAAAAAAGTCTTTATTAAGGAGCTGATAAAGTCGGGAGTTTTTGAAAAGGCGGTTTTCCTGCAAAGCAGAAAAAATGCAGGAAAAATCAGCTCTGTAATTGACTGCGGAGAGCTTTTGTATGCTTAAGGTAATGGGTTGTATTCTTATTATATTTTCTGCGTCGCTGGCAGGCTTTTATTTTTCGGGCAGATTAAATCAAAGAAAGAACTTTTTAAAGGCTTTTATTTCTTTTCTGAAATCCCTTGAAATACAGCTAAGGTACTCAGGAGAAGATATTTTTCAGCTTATACCGAAATGCAGTGATTCGGAAATTCTTAAGCCTTTTTTCATAAACCTTACGGCAGAAAACGTAAAAGATATTTCATTTTCAGAATTATGGAGGAAAGCCGTAAATTCTTCGGCAAAGAGCTGT
>CAMFFI010000232.1 GCA_945949625.1 uncultured bacterium
AAAGAACCGTCGGAACCTCCGCCTGTTCCGTTACGAAGCCAGAATTCATACTTTTTATTTTTGACGAGATTAATTCTTTTTCCGCTCTTTATAACTTCGGAAAAATTAACTGCATAAGTTGTTTTATCCTCACCTCTGTACTCAACTCCGAAAACTGAATCTGTCGGCACATTATAGCCGGATACATAAATCTGGTCGTTGGAAATTTCAATCTTGTCGCTAAGCAATTTAAAGCTCGGATTAGCTGTCGCTTCTGAAATGTCGCTGTCGGTTTCGGCTGCTCCTGCACTTACAACAGCAGTAAACGCCATAACGCCGCAAAGACCGAGCGCACTTAATTTTTTTAATAATTTTTTCATTTTACTTAATTAATTTTTATTTAAATCCAACGGGTAAATAATAACACCTTTTTCCAGACGGTGTCAACTGATTTTTGAATAAAGGTCATACTATATATTTTATACAAAATTTAAACACTATTTTTATCAATATGCACAATATAATATTCTTCATTGTTTTACTTTGCAATTTATGTTAGAATGAATGTAAAAGGAGGGATTTTGTGCATTATACAAATGAAAAAAACATAAAACATAAGGATTTAAGTCCTACGCAAACCGCTGCTCTTGCAGGAAAATCAATTCTTTATCGGTTTTTCAGAGCAGTTATGGTTACAGCCGCCTGCATTTTCCTTGTGTGGTTTATACTGCCGATATTTGTTTACGGAATTATAAACCCTTACAATATTTTCGGAATTTTGGTATGTTCAGCAATTATTTTGTTTTATTCCGGCCGAATATTTTTCATATATATAAGAAAGCTTTTTTACTCCAAAAAAGCTTCTAAAATCATTTGGAAAACAGGTAAATACCTTATATATGCTTTTTCTGTTTACGCAATTTTTATAAGCATTGTTATGGGTGTTTGCTCAAGTATTCCCCCTGCTGAAAATGCGTCTGCAATTATACCGGGAGCACAGGTAAAAGGCACAGAGCCCAGTCTTATGCTTTATAACAGAATTACAGCCGGAGAAAAATTCCTCAGCAAAAATCCCGATTCAATATGCGTAGTAACGGGCGGATTGGGAGATACCGCAGAAATTACCGAGGCACAGTGTATGTATAACGTACTTACCGAACACGGTATTTCCTCGGACAGAATTTTTCTTGAAGAAAAAGCAAAGAATACACAGGAAAACATAAGATATTCCTATGATATAATAAAAAATGCGGGAGCAAGCGAAAATATCGCAATAGTTTCCGACGGTTTTCATCAGGCAAGAGCAAGACTGATTGCAGTTAAACAGGGCATCAGCGGACAAATAGGCGCAGTCAACTCTGACACAAACCTGATTTTACTTCCAACCTACTGGGTGCGTGAGTGGTTCGGTCTTCCCTTTGAGCTTATATTCAGATAGTTTTATACAGATTTGCAAACAATAAAGGACAGCTTGTGTGAGGCTGTCCTTATTTTTGTTCATTTTACAGCATAACCGTTATTCTATGGTTAATCCATATTTATTGCTGTTTCTTCTCTTTGCTGTATAAAACCTGTGCATAAATTGTAGGTATCACGCAAAGTAAAACAATTGCAGCTGCAAGACCGATAAAAAGCAGAATATAAGCAATATCTTTCATAAAGAAACCGGCAATTCCCAGCAATATCATAATTATACCGCATAAAACGCCCAGATAACCGCCGACTCTGTGTGTTTTTTTCCAAACATTTTCACTGCTTAAGGTTGCCTTCAGCTTTATTCCCAAAAATTTGTTCTGTTTAAGCTTGCCGAACATATTACTGAGAAATACCATTAACACACCGATTATCATCAGCAAAAGCATAGGAAACATTGAGCCTAAATCCCATACCCAGTTAACGGACGCAAGAAACAATACCCAGAATACAACCAACATAAACATAAATACAGCTGTGACCGTTCTGAAAATGTATTTTTCGTTTTTTTGATATCCGTCTTTTTTACGGCATATTAAGCAAAAAATCATATACAGCAAGCCTAAGCCGATAAGAATACAAGGCATAAGCATTAATAACCATTTAGATGAAAATGCGTCTGCCTGTCCGCGGAATCCGTAATGTGAGGGAACAGTTTCCACAGGACTTAAAAAAATGTACAGTGCCATAGCGGCTGCATTTACAAGTGATAAAATAAATAATAAAAATTTTTTCATATTAATCCTCTCCTCTGTTTGTAAGGTTTGAAAGTACGTTCAGAATATCCTCAATAACACTTGTTTTAAGGGAATAAATCACATTCTGCCCCACCTTTTTGGCATCCACAAGCTCTGCCTGCCTGAGAATGTTCAAATGATTGCTTATTGATGGCTTTGTCATATTGAATTCAGCGGCAATCTCCCCTGCATTCATACTTTGCTTTTTTAGCAATTCAAGAATTTTTCTCCTTGTAGGGTCTGCCAATGCTTTCCATACGTCACCCATAGCAACACCTCCCGTTGCAATAATTATTAATTGTTTAGTTAATTAGAAAAATATCTAATTACTGTTATTAGTATATACCTTGATTTTTAAGTTGTCAATAGTTTTGAAAAAATTTTTATAAGATAATATAAAAATTATAGTTTGACGAGTACCCCCACACGCAATTCGGCAGACAAAGCGATTATAATTTTTAAAATTGTCCCCGAGTCAAATGTTTTAACAAGTATTTATTTAAGAGAAGTTGGGACAGTCCTTGTGGCTGTCCCAAAGTGAATAAAATCATTTATCATATTTAATGGATTTACAAAGAAAGCAACAGTAAAACACCGCAGGCAATTTTAATTCATCACCTGCGGTTTTGTGTATGTTTATACAGTTTT
>CAMFFI010000233.1 GCA_945949625.1 uncultured bacterium
CTTTTCAATAATATAATCAATGTCTTCCTCTGTGTTTTCATTGCTAAAGGAAAGACGCATACTTCCGTGAGCAATTT
This sequence comes from uncultured bacterium, assembly GCA_945949625.1. GTDB lineage: Bacteria > Bacillota > Clostridia > Oscillospirales > Acutalibacteraceae > Ruminococcoides. Next base: position 78 of record CAMFFI010000233.1, read on the forward strand.
CGTGGGGAAGACCTAAAGCCAGAAGTACATGGCTTGGGTCAAGACTGCCCGAGGTGCAGGCACTTCCGGAAGAAGCGCTTATACCGTTTAAATCAAGCTTTAAAAGCAGGCTTTCGCCCTCAATGCCTTCAAAGCACATATTAACATTGCCGGGAAGTCTTTTTTCTCTGTCACCGTTTAATCTGGAACGCTCAATTTTAAGCAGACTGTCAATCAAACGGTTCCTCATTGCAGTAAGCTTTTTGCTTCTTTCTTCCATAGTATCAACTGCATTTTGCAAGGCTGCGTCAAGTCCGATTATTCCGGCAACATTTTCAGTTCCGGCACGTTTGCCTCTTTCCTGAGCACCGCCTTCAATAAGATTGTCAATCTTTACGCCTTTTCTTATATAAAGGCATCCGCAGCCTTTGGGACCGTGAATTTTATGAGCAGTCATAGAGAGCAAATCAATATTTTCCTCTGCAACATTAATTCTTAAATATCCTGCCGCCTGAACAGCGTCGGTATGGAAAAGCACACCGTGCTTCCTGCATATCTTTCCTATTTCGGGAATAGGCTGAATTGTACCGATTTCGTTGTTTGCATACATAATTGTAACAAGAGCGGTATCCTCACGGATTGCGTTTTCAACATCCTCGGGCTTTACAATTCCGTTTTCATATACGTCAAGATATGTTACCTCAAAACCTTCCTTTTTCAAAGCCTCGCAGGTATGAAGAACAGCGTGATGTTCAATTTTTGAGGTTATAATATGTTTTTTGCCCTTTGCTTTCAGAGCACGGCAAACGCCTTTTATTGCCCAGTTGTCCGATTCGCTTCCGCCTGATGTAAAGTAAATTTCGTTTGCATTGGCTGCACCAAGATTTTTTGCAATATTTGCCCTTGCCTGTTCAACGGCTTTTTTTGCCTTAGCTCCTATGGAATAAAGGCTTGAAGGATTTCCGTAAACCTCTGTAAGGTACGGCATCATTTTTTCAAGCACAGCAGGAGACAGAGCAGTTGTGGCCGCATTGTCTGCATATATTTTTTTCATATACATCCTCCTGTATAAAGTTTTCGGCAAAAGAATTTGCCGTAATTTATAATAAATATAGTAAAGGTTTTGTCAGTCCCGCTTGATTACTGCATAAATTTTTCCGCCTGTGCAACGGCAAGACGGTCGCAGCGTTCATTTTCGGGATGTCCTGCGTGACCTTTTACCCAATTAACCTGAACGCAGTGAATTTCACATAATTTCAAAAGCTTTTCCCAAAGCTCAGGATTCAGAGCAGGCTCCTTTTTGTTTCTCATCCAGTTATTACTCTGCCATTTTTTCGCCCAACCTAATTTAAGAGCATTACAGACATATTGAGAATCGCTGTAAAGAGAAACCTCGCAGGGTTCCTTTAAAAGCTCCAGAGCTTTTATAACGGCGGTAAGCTCCATTTTATTGTTTGTAGTTTCCGCTTCACCGCCGGAAATTTCCTTTTCTGAGTCTTTATATCTTAAAACAGCACCCCAACCGCCCGGACCGGGATTTCCCTTGCAGGCTCCGTCGGTAAAAATTTCAACTTTTTTCAAAAAATGCACCTCGTCCTTGTTAATTCAAATCCTATTATAATACTATGAATTACAAAATGCAACCGTTTTATGATTATTTTTACAACACAGACGCATAATAGTATTGTCTGAAAAAAATTGCCGATTATTAAATTCTTTTACTTTTGATTATGCTCTTTTTACTTGACTGTATGGATTTAATGGAGTAAAATAAGATAATACTTATATTAGGGTAATATGCTTGCAAGACAGTTGCAGGTGTTTAATTATAAAATAAAAGCATTGAAAAAATTGAATTTTGATGAAATTCATCGTATTTTATCAAAAATCTGTGGAGCGGATGGACAGATTGACTTTTTTCGGTGTTTAATTACTTAAAAAATTTATTGGAGGAAAATTTGTGAATTCAGAAAACAGTAAACAGCCTTTTAACAGCCGTAAAAACAATTCAAAATCAAACAGCGGCTCTGCACAGAAAGCAAACGGAAAGAAAAAAGGCGCAAATTCTAAAAAACAAGCGCTGAAATCAAGTGCAAAACAGAAAAATACAGGCTTTAAGAAAGCCACAGCAAAATCAAAAACGAATATGAAAAAGCCTAAAAAGCCAAAGCCGTCCATAAAGATTTCCTTTTTAGGAGGACTTAATGAAATCGGAAAAAACATGACCCTTTTTGAATGTGAGGGCGATATGGTGCTTATCGACTGCGGAATGGCGTTCCCCGACGGCGATATGCTTGGAGTTGACCTTGTAATTCCCGACTTTGCCTATATTGTTCAGAATGTTGACAGAATAAAGGGAATAGTTTTAACTCACGGTCATGAGGACCACATCGGCGGACTTCCGTATCTTTTAAGCAATGCAAATATTCCCATATACGGAACACCTTTAACGCTGGGACTTGTGGGAAACAAGCTGAAGGAGCATAACCTTTTCAACAGTGCAAAGCTTACAACAGTTAATGCAGGCGATAAATTCAGACTCGGCTGTATGGAAATTGAGCTTATTCACGTAAACCATTCAATTCCCGACGCAGTGGCAATAGCAATTCATTCTCCTGCGGGAACAATTGTTCACACAGGCGACTTCAAAATTGACTGTACACCTTTTATGGGAGAGCCTATTGACCTTGCGTCCTTTGCACGTTTGGGAGAGCAGGGAGTGCTTGCACTTTTATGCGAAAGCACAAATGCCGGACGTCCGGGATATACTCCTACTGAA
>CAMFFI010000234.1 GCA_945949625.1 uncultured bacterium
AAAGCTGTGCTCGTTGTTTTCATCATCGACCAAAGTTATAAGGTCGGGAGCAAATTCATTGTACATTGGAAAACTCCTTAAAAGTCAAAGTAAATAATTATTTATATTAAATGAAAAACAGGATAAAATTTATCGTCATTAATTTCTCTATGTTTATTTTACCCCCATATTTGATTTTAGTCAAGAGATTTACGCTATTAAATAAAATAAATATAAATTTGTAAAAAAATTGTCAAAATTTGTTAGTAAAAGATAAAAATAAGTTAAACTTTACCTTTAAATATTAAACAATACCCTTTAAATCACAGCTAATTGTTACCAAGATTAAGAAAATGAAATATTTCTTGAAAATATATGAATTTTGATATATAATCATTAATTATATGATGGGAGATTGTATTTAAAAATACTATTTTAATAAACAGAGGGATTTTATATGTTGTTACCCTATGATAAGCTTCCCGAAAAAATGAGAAATGATAAAGTGAAGCCTTATTATGATATACTGAATTCCAAAAAAAGAAGTCTTTTGCTTAAAAGAATTTCCGACCTTGTAATAAGTATAATATTAACCGTTTTTTTGATTATTCCTATGCTTATAATCGCAATTGTTGTAAAAGCAACCTCAAGAGGACCTGTGTTTTACAAGCAAACGAGAGTTACAGCCTACGGAAAGGTGTTTAATATTCTTAAATTCAGAACTATGGTTGACGGAGCCGATAAAATCGGAGCGCTTGTAACTGGAAAAAACGATATGCGCATTACAAAAGTAGGTAAATTCTTAAGAAAATACCGCCTTGATGAGCTTCCGCAGATTTTTCACGTATTGTCCGGCAAAATGAGCATAGTGGGAACACGTCCCGAGGTGCCGAAATATGTGGAGCGTTACACCGATGAAATGTATGCAACGCTTTTAATGCCTGCCGGAATAACCTCTCTTGCAAGCATTAAGTTTAAGGATGAGGAAAAACTTCTTGACAATTCAAATAATATTGACGAAGACTATGTAAATAAAATTCTGCCTCAAAAAATGAGATACAACCTGAAATATATTCATCGCTTCGGATTCCGCAGGGATTTGTATTTAATGCTTAAGACAATTAAGGAAGTTCTGAAGTGACATTTGTATAGGCTTTAATTCAGGAGAGAAACATATGTCAAAGATAAAATCTTTTTTAAAAAGCTCTTCAATGTTCAGAATATGCTATATTATTGATTTGTTCCTTTGCAATATAGCATATGTTCAAATAGTTGCTTATCCTGTGCTGGTAATTTTGTTTATTTGGGGAGTTGTTCTTTGCGGAATAAATCAAAAAAAGAACAATACTTTCAGGAAAATGCGTTTCAGTTTATGGATTGGTGCATTTTTGCTGTGTAATCTTATAACTATGCTGATTAATTTTTCCGTTATGATTGTTTACAGCTTTATTATGCTCCTTCATCTGTGTATATGCTTTTTCCTTTTTTACGGAATGCACACAGAGGATAACGTAAATATAAAAAAAGAGTTTTATACAATTTGCAGAATTATAGTATATCTTACAACCATACTGGGAATTTTGGGCATTGTCTTTCTGCTTTGCGGAGTATCATACAATTCCAAAGAATTCAGCTGGATTAAGTTTATAATTTATGAAAACAGATTTACGGGTGTGTATATAAATCCTAACAATTTAGGCTTTATATCGATTGTTTCGCTTGTTTGCTGTCATATGCTTACGAAAAAGAATTTTCTTGAAGAGGCAGGGGTAAAGCGCATAAGCGGAATATGGATAGTTACCTGCGTGGGAATAGATTTGTTTTCACTGCTTTTGTGCGATTCAAACGCCGCTTTGGTGCTTGCAATCTGCTATGTTATTTTCTATGTTCTTTACAAGCTGTTTTCGGCAGAAATGGGATTGAGCAAAAGACAGATTTTTGTTAAGTTTATTGCGCTTTGCGGTGTAGGCGTTTTTGTTGTATGCTCGGCGTTTATGTTCAGAATTATCTGCCAAAAAGGCTTTGCCGCCGTTATTAATACAACAACGTCCGTTACAAAAACCGAAGATGAAAAGATTGCCCAGTCGGGACAGCAGGCGGTAACTTTTTCTCATATTAACCAAAACTTAGACAGCGGAAGATTTAAGCTTGCAAAGGAATCCGTAAACCTTTTCCGTATTTCACCTTTTATCGGTATCAGCAACGGAAATATTGTATTATACAGCGAGCAATACACAGACGGTGTGCTGAGCTTTTCCTATCACTATTCCGATTTGCATAATGGATATCTGACTTTGCTTGTTTCAACGGGAATTTTAGGTTTCGGAATTTTTGTTACCTTCGGTTTCCGATTTGCAAAGCATATAATACAGCACCTTTTCCGTGAAAGAAAGCCTTTGGGTAATGATATATTCCCGTGCCTTTTCAGCTTTTTGTGCGGATACCTTGTTTATGCCCTGTTTGAAAAAGCGTTGCTTTACGACGTATCGTTTATGGTGTTGTCCTTCTGGCTGTTTATGGGAGTCATCAGCACATATCTTAAAAAATATGAGCCGTCGTACGACTCGGAATATATAATTTACAAAAAAAGATTAAGAAGAAATATCTTTTGATTTACAAGGTTTGTCTTGTATATTTTAATTTATTGGGTTATAATATACCATAAGCATATTTTGCTTGTGGTATATTTTTTATTTTAACTTTATTGAAAACTGCTGCGGTACGGTCGGGCAGAATAGGTTTGTTAAAATCAACCTGTCTGCACGAATTGCGTGTCGAGGCACTCGACTGTTGGGTGATACTTTATGAATTACGGATTTATAAGAGTTGCCGCTGCAACACCGAAAATC
>CAMFFI010000235.1 GCA_945949625.1 uncultured bacterium
GCAACCGACTCGGTTACAGAACGCACCATATATTTGCCAAGTTCATTTTTAGGCTTGTGCATACCGGGAGTGTCAACAAATACAAGCTGAGTTTCGCCCTCGGTAAGTATTCCCGTAATTCTTGTTCGTGTAGTCTGGGGCTTGCTTGAAACAATGGCAATTTTTTGCCCAAGCATTCTGTTAAGCAGTGATGATTTTCCCACGTTTGGTCTGCCTACAATGGCTATAAATGCGGATTTTTGATTTTCGTTATTTTTCATATTTATGTTTATTAACTCCTGTTAAAAATTTTTTCAGCGGCTGACGATAATTTTATTTGTGTAGTAGCGGTAGGACTAAGATTTATATGCTCGGATTGCGTGTCGAGGCACTCGACCTATATTGTAACACAAATTTCTGCAATAAAAAAGTACTTATACAAACTCATTTCAAACAGATAACATCTTTTTGCAGAGCTTGCACTTAATAAGAGAATAAAGCTATAAAAAACAAAACCGCAGTTAAGCGGTTTTGCAGGTAAATTCTTTATTTTTTTTGTGAAATACCGTTTTTCTTATCCTTTTTCGGATGAAATTTTACTACAAATAAAACGCTTAAAATCACAGCAATAAAAAGGCAGACTATATACAGCGGATTGGCAAGAAAAAGATTAAATACCCATACAATTTTTTCCGGCTTGAAAAAAACGAAAAAGCCTACTGCCACACTTCCTATGGCAGAAATTAAAACCGCACCTGCACTGACGTCCTTTACGATTTTGATTAAAGGATGCCTTTCAGTGCTGTAAAGATTGCAAAGCCTTTCCATAGCAGTATTAACAAGCTCAAGTGACATTACCGAGGATATTGTAACAATAAGTATTGCCCATTCTAAATTGGAAAGTCCGAAAATTGCGGCAAATATAAGTACAAAAAATGCCGTTGCTATGTGAAACCGCATATGCGTTTCGTTAAGTATTGTGTACCAGATACCCTCAAAGGCGTATTTAAAGCTTTTTATTTGTTTTATCATAAATCTTCATCAACAATATAGCTTGAAGACGCAGGAAGTCCTAAAAGCTCCATAACAAGCTCTTCTTTTTCACGCATACGAACACGCTCCATATTGTCCTCATGGTCATATCCCAAAAGATGAAGCATACTGTGCGCTGTAAGATAGCCCACTTCTCTTTGAAGAGAATGGCCGTAGCGGTCAGCCTGCTCTACGGCTTTTTCCATAGAAATAACAATATCGCCTAAAATTTGAGCGCCTGTTTCCATATTCAAATCGTATTTTCCGTTTTCACCCATAGGGAAAGAAAGCACATCGGTTTCAATGTCTTTATTTCTGTATTGAGCATTTAAAACCTTGATTTGTGCGTTGTCTGTAAAAGTAACGCTGATTTCGGCAGGTCCCTGGAATTTTTCCAGCTTCAGCACAGCGTTGCAGCAGCGTCTTACAAGCATTCTCAGACCTGTTGGAATTTTTACTGTTTTCTGATTGTTTGTGATGATTACTCTGATTTTGTTATCGGTCATTTCGTTTTTGAGCCTCCTCGCTTTTTTCGTAAGCTTTGATAATGTCCTGCACAAGCTTGTGCCTTACAACATCCTTTGCGTCAAATCTGCATTGAGCAATATCGTCGATATTACGCAAAATTTTTATACAGTCTTTAAGTCCCGAACGGGCACCGTTTGGCAAATCAATCTGGGTTATGTCGCCTGTGATAACCATTTTTGAATTAAATCCAAGCCTTGTCAGGAACATTTTCATTTGTTCCCTTGTGGTGTTCTGTGCTTCGTCAAGAATTATAAAGCTGTCGTCCAGAGTACGTCCTCGCATATAGGCAAGAGGAGCAACCTCAATGTTGCCTCTCTCAACATATTTCTGATAGGTTTCCGCTCCAAGCATATCAAAAAGCGCGTCATATAAGGGACGCAGATATGGGTCAACCTTGCTTTGTAAATCGCCCGGGAGAAAGCCTAACTTTTCTCCTGCTTCAACAGCAGGACGAGTCAGGATTATGCGGTTTACCTGCTTTGCGCGGAAAGCGGTAACTGCCATTGCAACAGCAAGATATGTTTTTCCCGTACCGGCAGGACCGACTCCGAAGGTTATTGTGTTTTGTGAAATTGCATTGCAGTAACGCTTTTGTCCCATAGTTTTCGGTTTAATGGGCTTTCCCTTTGAGGTTATGCAGATGCAGTCGCCGGCAATTTGTTCAATTTTGTCCTCACTGCCGTCGTTTATAAGAGAAATACAATAACGCACGTTTTGTTCGGATAAGGCTTCGCCCCTGTTAATAAAGGTCAGCAGGCTTTCAATCACCTTGCAGGCTTTGCTTACATTTTCGGCTTCACCGTCAATTTTAAGCTCGCTGTCCCGTCCGATTACACGCACATTGTATTCCTTTTCGATTAATTTGATGTTTTCGTCAAAGCTGCCGAACAGAGCAACTGCATGCTCCATACGATCAATATTAATAATTTGTTCCGTAAAAATAATTCCTACTTTCCTATATTATCAATTGATATAATTTTATCATAATTGTTCCAAAAAGTCACGAAAAAATTTAAAAAAATTTTGCAAAATAAACAGTTTTGTTAAAAAGGTAAAAAACAGCAGTTAAAATAACCCTTATATGTGAAAAATTTAACAATAAAATTCTGCCGTTAAAAATCCTATTAGTGAAAAATATGTCGAATATGCGGTTTTTGCGGTTGAAGATGAAACAAAAATTATAGTTTGTCCGAGTGCCTCGTCACGCAATTCGTGCAGACAGAACGGACAGAATTTTAAAAACGG
>CAMFFI010000236.1 GCA_945949625.1 uncultured bacterium
ATCCTCTTTGCCGTTGTAGTGTTCATCAAGCCAGTTAAGCAGAATGTCGCAATTGAAGAACTTTTGCGCTGTTTTTCCAAGGAATTTTTCCCTTACTACCAGATAGTAATGCTCATCTCTGAGCCATACTCTTGTTGGCACAGGAAAGCCCAGCTTTTCTTTTTCGGCAGTTTCTACGGGAAGATGTCTTGCGGCTGCCTTACGCATTGCATATTTTGTGTTGTGCTTGTTGCATCTTAAATTTGTAGGCAGCTTTGAGGCAACCTTGAACACCTCTTTATCAAGGAAGGGAACTCTCAGCTCAAGGGAGTTAGCCATACTCATTCTGTCGGCTTTAAGAAGAATATCCCCTACCATCCACATATTTATGTCAAGGTACTGCATTTTTGTTACATCGTCGTATTTTCTTGCTTTAATATAGTGCTTTTTGGTAAGGTCCTGAGGACGTGTTACGATTGACGGGTCCTTTAAAAGCTCTCGCTTTTCGTCAGCGTCGTACATAAATGCGTTGCCTATAAAACGCTCCTCCAAGGGGTGAGTTGCTCTGATGAGGTAATCTCTTCCCTTAATATCGGGGAGCTTTTTACAAAGCTTGCAGATTGCTTTTCTGATACAATAGGGCACCAGCTTCTGATAAATTTTGAACACTCTGGGGTCATTATAGCAGGTATATCCGCCGAAAAGCTCGTCAGCGCCTTCGCCGGAAAGAACTACCTTTACATATTCGCTGGCAAGACGCGATACAAAATAAAGAGCAATACAGGAGGGGTCTGCAAGAGGCTGGTCCATATAGTACTGAACGGTAGGAACTGCGTCCCAGAACTCCTCGCTTGAAATAAGGTGTGTGTGATGCTCCACACCGATTTTTTTGCTTAAATTTTCAGCCCAGCTGATTTCGTTGTACTTTTCGCCAAAGTCAAAGCCTACGGTAAAGGTCTTCTGGTCGGCAAAATATGTTGAAACATAGCTTGAATCAACTCCGCTTGAAAGGAAACAGCCAACCTCAACGTCTGCTATTTTATGTGCGTTTACTGAATTTTCAAACACCTTTTCAATTTCATCAACAGCCTGCTCCTCGGTTATGCTGTCGTCAGGCTCAAATTTCGGGTCAAAGTAACGGGTGGTTTCGATTTTTCCGTCCTTATACCAAAGGTAATGTCCCGGCAAAAGGCAGTAAACTCCCTCGAAAAATGTTTCGGGCGGTACGCAGTACTGATATGAAAGATAAGTATCAAGAGCTTTTGTATTGAACTTTTTTTCAAAGTCAGGATACTCTAAAATACTTTTAATTTCGCTGGCATAGATAAAATTGCCGTTTACCGTTGTGTAGTGCATAGGCTTAATGCCGAAGAAGTCCCGGGCGATAAATACAGACTTATCCTTTGTGTTGTAAATAGCAAAGCCGAACATACCCCTTAATCTGTCGAGAAGTCCCTCCTGCCATTCTTCAAAGCCGTGAACAAGCACCTCTGAGTCGGTATCGGTATAGAATTTATGTCCTTTTTCTATAAGTATCTTTTTTAAATCCTTATAGTTGTAAATCTCTCCGTTAAAGGTAAGAACAAGGGTTTTATCCTCGTTGTAAATAGGCTGACTGCCTGTTCCCAAGTCAATAATGCTGAGACGGCGAAAGCCCATTGCAATATAGTCATCGGTAAAAACGCCGTCGGAATCAGGTCCTCTGTGAGTGATAACCTCTGTCATATTTTTAATTGTCTGGTCACGGTCAACAACTTGTCCCGTAAATCCGCAAATACCGCACATAATGCAGTCTCCTTTCAAAAAGGTTATTTCCTTTTTATCACATATAAGCAACACATTCTGAAAAACAATATGTTTAAAATATTTTATCATATTTTAATATCTTAATCAACCGAAAGAACGTAAAAACTTTAATTCTTGTCTTGTGCAAATAAAATTAATTTGGTTATTGATTAAATTTTTCCTATGCTATATAATTTTATGACAAACAGTATTGATTTAAGAGGTATTAATATGATTGGACTGCTGGGAACTGCTGTAAACACAGCTACCGTAATTTTGGGCGCAACACTTGGTTTGCTGATGAAAAAAGGAATACCCGAAAGGATTTCCGACACTATTTTCAAGGGACTTGCGTTAGTTACAATATTTATCGGCATATCCGGCTCGCTTGTGGGGGAAAACACTCTGCTTGCAGTTATCGTTATGGTTCTGGGTGCATTAATCGGCGAGCTTGCAAACCTTGACAAGCATATTGACTCCTTGGGAAAAAGGCTTGAGAATAAATTTGACAAGAGTAACGATAAATCAACCTTTGCACAGGGCTTTACCTCCTCCTGTCTGCTGTTTTGTGTTGGAGCAATGACAATTGTAGGCTGTCTTCAGGCAGGCTTAAAGGGCGACAACACTGTGTTGTTTACAAAGTCAACAATGGATTTTGTATCCTCCTTTATTTTTGCAAGCACTATGGGAGCAGGCGTTTTGTTTTCCGCAGGCTTTGTGCTTGTGTATCAGGGACTTTTAACCCTGCTTGCAGGAGTTTTGTCGCCTGTTTTAACAACGGCGGTTATAAATGAAATGTCCTGCGTTGGCTACATAATAATTATCGGTCTGGGACTGAATATGCTGGGCGTTACAAAGCTGAAAATAATGAACTTTGTCCCTGCAATTTTTCTGCCGATTCTGTTCTGTCCGCTGTATGACTGGCTTGTATCGGTTTTGCCGTTTTTAGGATAAATTTCTGTTAAAAAAGTCGAGTGCCTCGACACGCAATTCGTGCAGACAGTTTGTACTGACTG
>CAMFFI010000237.1 GCA_945949625.1 uncultured bacterium
CCTCTCTTTTAATTTTAATGATAAAAGCAAATATGTATTAAAATTTCAATAAAAATCACGCACATTTTATTTTACAATTATATATATTTAATTGTACCATATATTAATGATAAAGTCGAGTACCTCGACACGCAATCCGAGCAGACAGATTGATATTGCAAAATCTCTTTCACCCGACCGTTTCGTTGCAGTTTTCTATAAATAAAAAAAGCACCCGATATGGGTGCTCTTCTTTTTGGAGCGGATGATGAGAATCGAACTCACACGATCAGCTTGGAAGGCTGAAGTTCTACCACTAAACTACATCCGCATTTCGTTTCAGTGCTTATGATTATAACACAATGAAATTGCTTTGTCAAGGAAAAGTAAAAACTTTTTCATTTTATTGCGCATTTAGCACAAATGCAAGGGTATTTGCGTACATTCACCTGAATATCCTATATTTCTGTTATGGGTTTTATTCAGTAAGGACAGCCCTTGCGGCTGTCCTTACATATTGCTGAACGTTTTTGGATTGATTGGTAGGGCGGCTTGCCTACAAGCCGCCGCAATATCAATTGCAAACGGCATGATATGGGTACGGCAGTCGCCTATACCCCTCTATCCGCCTATAAGGCAGCGGAAACAGCCCGCCCGACCAATAATTCCGAATCATTTTTGTATAAACGGACAGCCCTTGCGGCTGTCCCTGCTTATACACTTTTATATTGTTTTTAAGCTGAAATTATCATTTTCAACAGTAAGATGAATGCCTGAAAGCAAAACGTCATTTGCGTCTATCATAGCCTGCGCAATTTTATCCTCAACCTCACGTCTTATAAGGTTACGCAAATCTCTTGCGCCGCTGTTTCCGCCGTATGCTTTTTTAGCTAAAAGCTCACATGCACTTTCATCAAAGGTGAAGTCAATCTGCTTTTCCTTAAGCACAGGAACATACTCGTTAAGCATAAGTCTTGCAATATCCTTGAAATTATCAACTGTCAGCTCATGGAACACAATAATTTCATCAACTCTTGCGATAAATTCAGGACGAAGGAACTCCGACAAGGCTTTCATAACCTTTTCTTTATTTGCGTCATCCTGAGTTTTGCCAAAGCCCAAAGCGCTTTCTCTTTTGTTCGAGCCTGCGTTTGATGTCATTACAATAACGGTATTTTCAAAGTTTACAAGTCTTCCGTGAGCATCCGTCAGCTTGCCCTCGTCAAGAATCTGAAGAAGAATATTAAGCACGTCGGGATGTGCTTTTTCGATTTCATCAAACAACAGAACAGAATACGGACGTCTTCTTACCTTTTCAGTTACCTGTCCCGCTTCGTCATAGCCTACATATCCCGGAGGTGAACCTATGATTTTTGACACAGAGTGTTTCTCCATAAATTCTGACATATCAAGACGTATTAAAGTTTCCGGTGTGTCAAAAAGCTGTTGAGAAAGCACCTTAACAAGCTCTGTTTTTCCCACGCCCGTAGGGCCTACAAATATAAATGATGCAGGCTTTCTTCTGGGTGAAATCTGAACTCTGCTTCTTTTTATTGCAGAGGCAAGCACCTTTACAGCCTCATCCTGACCGATAATTTTTTCTTTTAAAGCATTTTCAAGGTCTGCAAGCTTTGCAAGCTCATTTTCCTTGATTCTTGACGCAGGGATTCCCGTCCAGAGCTCTATTACCTTTGCGATGTCTTCCTCTGTTACCGTTGAGTGAATATCATTGGGGTTAATTGCGGACAATTCGGCGTCAACTCTTGCAAGCTGACTTTTCACATCAGCAAGCTGTTCATAGTCAACCTCTTCTGCATTTGAAAGCTCATCACAGCGCAAAGTGTAGTTTTGCTTTTCTTCATTAAGCTTGTCAAAGCGTTCCATTTCCTTATTTCTCAATGCCGCACAGGCACAGCTTTCATCAAGCAAATCTATGGCTTTATCGGGAAGATATCTGTCTGTAATATATCTTTCGGAAAGAACCACAACCTTTCTTACAATATCATCATTCACAACAACTCTGTGGTGGTTTTCGTAATAATCCTTAATTCCTGCAATAATTTTAACGGAATCCTCAACGGTAGGCTCGCCGATTTTTACAGGCTGAAAACGTCTTTCCAAGGCACTGTCTTTTTCAATGTATTTTCTGTACTCATTAAAGGTTGTAGCGCCGATAACCTGAATTTCACCTCTTGAAAGAGCAGGCTTTAAGATATTTGCAGCGTTCATTGTGCCTTCGCTGTCACCTGTTCCCACAAGGTTGTGAACCTCGTCAATAAACAGAATTATATTTCCTGCCTCTTTAATTTCCTGAGTCAAGCCCTTAATTCTGCTTTCAAACTGACCTCTGAACTGCGTACCTGCAACAAGAGAAGTAAGGTCCAAAAGCTCAATTTCCTTATTTTTAAGTCTTTGAGGTACATTTCCCGATGCAATTCTCAAGGCAAGTCCTTCGGCAATTGCAGTTTTACCTACACCGGGTTCACCGATAAGGCAGGGATTGTTCTTTGTTCTGCGTGAAAGAATTTGAATTACACGCTCAATCTCGTAATCTCTGCCGATTATGCGGTCAATTTTGCCCTCGCCGGCTTTTTTAGTAAGGTTTTCACAGTAAAGGTTAATGTGCTTTCTGTTTTTTTCTTTCTTTTCCTTTTTATTTCTTGGAATCTTCTCTGACTTTGAGTTTCCGCCCTGCTGATTATCCTGACCGCCGAATATGCTGTTGAAAAAAGCAGGAAAAGCCGGTGCTCCTCCCGGAGTAAAATCATCGTCGCCGTCGCCGCTTT
>CAMFFI010000238.1 GCA_945949625.1 uncultured bacterium
TATTTTTCTGTGACGATATAACTAATTTATGAATTTAAAAAGCTTACATAATCAAAATCGTCCAAATTCCTTTTTGCACTGATTCGCAGGAATCCCTTGTGTAGAAGTACTTTGGCAACAGCATAATCTTTTTCATAACATTTAAGAATAAACGAATGTTCCAATCCGTCTATATTTTTATGTAGAAGCGACATTTTTTTTAAAGGAAGCTTATCAAATGTTTTGACTAATGATTCATCAAAAGCGTCGTTATCATTATAAACCTCCCATAAATAGAAAATATTATCATAGTTAACTCTTTTAAAGCGTTCCACCCATTTTTTGTGGGCTTGTTCATAGGTTTTATAATGCATAAAATACACCCTGACAGGATTATGGGTTGAATCTTTAGGAATTAATCGTCCAACTGGAAACGGTTTATTTTCTTCTTCGGTTATATCTTCCATTTGACAAGTTGAATAATACTTAATGTCCCGTACAAAATCAAGATATTCTTTACCGTCATTGGAAAAATATAAATTAATTGTAGGAGAATAATACTTAATCCCTAAATTATGGTAGATTACTCCTGCAATACAGTTATTCCCAATGATTGTTGGATTTGGATTTTTATTCCTTTTTCTTAGCTTTTTAAAGTAAATCTTTTCATTTTTGCTTCGGATATATAATACGATTTTACGTAAATATTTTTTCAAAAAGTCGTATAAAGTTTTTAAATTCATATTTATTCTCCTAATATGGATTTTAAGTGAATTTAGCACTATAGTGTGATAAATTTAAATTAATTATAATACATCATAATGGAGCATGTCAATGCTATCCTTATTACGGAGGTGTTAATTAAGAAGGAAAAACCAAGTGTGAATGATTCTGGTGTTGCGTTTAAACTTGCTGTTTACTTTTTGCTTTTTATGTGTTAATATTTTATTACGTTAAATTGTGAAAACAAATTGTTATGGGGGATTTTTTATGAACTCAAAACTTAAGGATGACCATACTGACCATTTATTTGAAGCAATACTCACCTTAAACAGCGTTGAAGAATGTTACAAATTCTTTGAGGACTTGTGCACAGTGCCTGAGCTTAAGGCTATGTCACAGCGTTTTGAGGTGGCAAAAATGCTTTCGGATAAGCAGGTTTACAGCGAAATTGTTAAAAAAACAGGGGCGTCAACTGCAACAATCAGCAGAGTGAACCGCTCGCTGATATACGGCAGTGACGGCTATGAAATGGTTTTTAAAAGAACGGAAAAAGGAAAAGAATAATGGATTCCTATATTTCATTTGCCGATTTTTATGACGGCCTTACCCAAAATGTTGAATACAGCAAACGCTGTGACTATATTCTGAAAATTTTTAAAAAGCTTAAGCATAAAACAGGCGTTACCCTGGATCTTGCCTGCGGTACGGGCAGTCTTACCTTTGAGCTTGCCAAAAAGGGCGTTAATGTTTTCGGCGCAGACGCATCGGAGGATATGCTTTGTCAGGCACAGTCAAAAGCCTGCGAAGAAGAGCTTGACGTAATGTTTTTGTGCCAAAAAATGCAGAATCTTGAATTGCTGGGAACAATAGACACCTGCGTTTGCACCTTGGACAGCATAAATCATCTCACCTCTAAAAAAGCTGTTCAGCAGACCTTTAACGGTGTATCGCGATTTATGAATAAATCGGGTTATTTTTTGTTTGATGTCAATACCGTTTACAAGCATCAGACGGTGCTTGCGGACAATTCGTTTGTTTATGATACGCCTGAGGTTTTTTGCGTATGGCAGAACACTCTGCTTAAAAACAATATTGTTCAAATTGACTTGGATTTTTTTGAAAAAAACAAAGACAACCTGTTTGTGCGTTCAAGCGAAAGCTTTTGTGAGCGTGCATATACTCATAAGGAAATTGTTGAAATGCTTGAAAAAGCAGGATTTCGACTTGCTGAATTTTACGGGGATATGACCTTTGACAAGCCAAAAGCTGATGAACAGAGAGTTATTTATGTAGCTCAGAAAATATGATTGGAATGATTGATAATGGATAAAATTATTCGTTGCATTACCTCCGACGGCGGAATAATGGCTATTGCTGTTGACGCCTCGGATATAGTTTTTACTGCAAAAAAACTGCATAATCTTTCTTCTTCTGCTGCAGCGGCATTAGGAAGACTTCTGTGCGCGTCTTCAATGATGGGAGATTTGCTTAAGCAGAAGGACGCAACAATGAACCTGCGTTTGTCCGGCGGCGGACCTTTGGGTGTTGTTGTAGCCGTAGCTGACAGCCGAGGCAACGTAAGAGGTTATGTGGGAAACGGAAATTGCCCCACCGAGTATTATGAAAACGGAAAAATCAATGTGGCGAAAGCAGTGGGAAAAGATGGCGTTCTCAATGTAATGAGAGATTATGGCAGCGGCGACCCGTATATAGGACAGGTTCCTATTGTAAGCGGAGAAATTGCAGAGGATATTGCAAATTACTATGCAACAAGCGAGCAGATTCCCACCGTTTGCTCATTGGGAGTTTTGCTTGATAAAAATGACGGAGAGGTTTTGCTGGCAGGAGGACTTTTGGTTCAGCTTTTGCCCGGAGCAGATGAGGAAACTGTTTCAAAGCTTGAAAAAAATGCACAGGCATTGGAACCGATGACCACAATGCTCGCCAAAGGTATGAGCGTTCTTGACATATGTGAAAAAGCGCTTGAAGGCTTTGAAATCGAAGTTTTAGATGAAAATCCAGGAAAGAAAACTACTCAAGCTGAATCTACCAAAA
>CAMFFI010000239.1 GCA_945949625.1 uncultured bacterium
TACCTCAAAGTCATTACGGGTTTCTTTCTTCGTTGTTTAATTTTCAAGGTCCTAAATACTGTTTACGGTTTATTACAGAGCTGTAATATTTACCGTAGCAGCGTGATTTGTATTATAGTACTTATCGACTTAAAAGTCAAGGCTTTTTTGAAAAAATTTTTAAAAAATTTTACTTTGATTATATTTTACAGGCTTTAAGCCTATTTTACTTAATCTTTTCAATTTTGCCCTTGCAAAACCCATAAAATATCCTCTTACTATAAATTTGTGTTTATGTCCAAATAAATTAAACTTTGTTTATTGCATTTTCACAAATTTTTTAAAGGGGTTATTTTTTAGTGATTTTTTTGCCGATTTATGCTATTATAATACTAACAAATTGTTTTGTAAAGGAGGTACTTTTATGGATTGCAAATATACAATAACGATTTCAAGACAATTTGGAAGCGGAGGTAAAGAAATCGGAAGAGCATTGGCTGAAAGATTAGGCATTGCCTTTTATGATAAAGAGCTTATTTCTATGGCTGCAAAAGAAAGCGGAGTTGACCCTAAAATTTTTGAAAATGTAGATGAAAAAGCTACAAACAGTTTATTGTACTCACTTTCTATGGGTCTTTATTCTTTTGGCAACGGATTTTCCTCAATGGGCGACTTACCAGTAAACGACCAATTATATATGCTTCAGCATAAAATTATAAAACAGCTTGCAAATGAACAGCCCTGTGTATTTGTCGGAAGATGTGCAGATTATGTTTTGCGTGATAAAAAGAACTGCGTAAACATTTTTCTTTATGCCGACATTGATTACAGAGTTAAAAGAACAATCGAAAAGAATAATGTAGATCCCGACAGAGCAGAGCAGGCTGTAAATAAGGCTGACAAAACACGAGCAAATTATTACAGCTTTTACTCCGGTAAAAAATGGGGCAGACCGGAAAATTACGATTTGTGCATAAATACCGGCAAAATTTCTACCGATAAATGCGTGGATTTAATTGTTGACTACTTAAATCTTTTAAAATAATTTCAGGAATTGACATAAAAGTCGCCGTCTTCTGAATATAGTATATTCCGGAGGTGGGGAAATGTTACATTCAAACAAAATAACATTTTGTGATATTGATGACTTTATCTTTCAGGATGAAGTACCTTTTATAAGTGAAAGGTAACCTAAACACAATAAAAGCTAACTGCAACGCAAGCAGTTAGCTTTTTTACTTTATGTGAAATCGCTGCGAAACGGTCGGGAAAAGAAGGTTTTGCAATATCAATCTATCTGCTAAACAAGAAACAAAATATACTTGTAAAGTATTTTTTTAGGAACAGTCTGCTGATTAGTCCATCTGTTTACAAAATTCATAACAAATCTTTCAAACTTTTGCTGTTCATCTTTTGTAATCAGCGAATTGCCGTAATAGGCTTTTTGAATAATATCAATTATTAAGTCAATTTCATTCTCATCAACAAAATCAAACTTAACGGAGATACTATGAAAAAACTCCTTGAGTGTTTCGTACTTTTTACGTTTGCAATTTGAAAATTTCAATACTTTAACAAAATATTCATATAAAACAAGCACGTTTTTTCTATTGTTGTTGCTGTGAAATCTCGACTTTCTCTTTTGTTTCAGCAATTGTCCCGTTAAAACATAAACAACCGCCGCACCTATAACCGCCAATGAAATTATCAGTACATTAACGCCCGGAAATCCTTTCTGAGCTTGTTTGTTATTTATTCCGTAAGAGTTTTCGCTTGTTGACTGTATATCCTGAGCCGGATTGCTTTCTGCCGGTAAAGTTGTTTCTTCCGAGACTTCGCCGGTGGGTTGTAATTCTGTATTTTGCGTGCTTTCTGTATTTAACGGCTCAGTATTTTCACCTTGGGAAGAGCCGTCAATTCCAGGCGTCATCTCGCACGGAAACCAGCCGATTCCGTCAATATAGACTTCGGCCCACGCGTGTGCATTGGAGTCCTTCAAATAGATTGTCTGTGTGTTTTGCAGTACATCTTTGCTTACAAGCTTTCCGTTTTCAAGATAATAAGCAGTTTGATATTGCTCTTTGCTTTGGGAATTTTCGTAATCATTTTCCTTGACAACATACCCACTTGCATAACGGCAGGGAACACCCAGAGCGCGCAGCATTAAAACGCCTGCTGTTGCAAAATGAACACAATATCCCTTTTTGCTTTCATACAAAAAATACTCGGTAAAATCCTTACCTGACGGTAAATTTCCCGGTTCAAGAGAATACTTGGCATTTTCATTTAAGTATTTCTGCACCTTTTTAACATAATTCATTGTCTGAACGCTGTCGTTAGTCCCCGGCTCCTTCATTTTCTCTGCGTCCTCCAATAATTTCGGAAGCTTATTTTCAGGCAGCTGAGTATAGTATTTTTTGACAAAATCCGAATAAGCTTTATTTATATCATAAAAGGCTGTGGTGCGTTTAAAAGAATCATTCAGCATTAAGGTTTTAAACAAATCATTTACAGATTTATCAAAGGTTACGGTATATTCTCCTTTATTATCGGATATCATCGCCCACTTATCAGTATCAGCCGACAAATTGCCGCTGTTATAAAATCCGTACGGCAGGTAGGTGTTTTGTGAAAGCTCCGGCTGGAGAGTTATTTTAATTACGCTGAGATTATTACTGTCGGGATATTGGGAAGAAAATATATCGGAAACCGTAAGCTCTCTTTCTTTCATTTGAGAAATAACGCTTTCCCTGTATGCCGAAGCATCCA
>CAMFFI010000240.1 GCA_945949625.1 uncultured bacterium
TGAGTGATATGATTGCCACTGCATTCGGTTCACTTGCAATGATGACCAGTGTGCTTGTATCTCCCGACGGTGTTTATGAATACGAGGCTGCTCACGGTACTGTTCAGCGTCATTATTATAAGCACTTAAAGGGCGAGGAAACCTCTACTAACTCTGTTGCAACAATCTTTGCATGGAGCGGCGCTTTAAGAAAAAGAGGCGAGCTTGACAATACACCGGACCTTTGCGACTTTGCAGATAAGCTTGAAAAAGCCACAATTCAAACTATTGAAGAGGGCGTTATGACAGGTGACCTTTACCTTATTTCAAAGCTTGAAAACAAGAAAAAGGTCAATACTCAGGAATTTCTTGAGGAAGTAAACATCAGATTAAAAGAAATGATGTAATTTATTTTAATTAACGGGAAACGGGGGTTTAGTCTCCCCCGTTTCTTTTCTTGCGAATTGGAGGATTGGCAAAATGGCTAAATGTGACAACATTTCAATGTCTGTTATAAGACGTTTGCCAAGATATTACAGATTTTTGTCTGAGCTTGACAATCAGAATGTTGAGAGGATTTCTTCCAATAAACTGGCTGAAATTATGCACGTTACTGCTTCTCAGGTAAGACAGGATCTAAACTGCTTTGGCGGTTTCGGACAACAGGGTTACGGCTACGCCGTTAAACAGCTTAAGGATGAAATCACTAATATTTTAGGGCTTAATTTAAGTCACCCTGCTATTTTGGTGGGTGCAGGCAATTTGGGAAAAGCAATTGCCGCTCATATGAATTTTAACCGACTGGGTTTTGAGCTGGTTGGTATTTTTGACAAAGACAGTAACATCATCGGAACATCAATTAACGGAATTAAGGTTCAGGGTGATGATAATATAGAAAGCTTTGCCGCAGATAATAAGGTTGACACGGCATTTTTATGTATTCCCAAAAGCGGTGTTGAATATATTGTAGAGAAGCTTTACAATGTGGGGATTAGAAGTTTTTGGAACTTTTCACATTACGATATTACAAACACATTTGAGGACGCAATAGTTGAAAACGTGCATTTATCAGACAGTCTGATGACGCTTTGTTATCGTATGAATGAAAATAAAGAAAAAAATTTGGGAGCTTAATTATGACTAAATATCTTAGCCGCAAAATTAAATTTATCTCGCTTTTTTTAATGATTGGCGTTGTCTTTATACATTCATATAATTATACGGACAATTTTTTAACTAATTCTACAACAATAAGTGAAGGCTTTAACTTTTGTGCGATGTTGGAGTATTTTATAAGCAACGGTCTTGCAAGATTTTGTGTACCTATGTTCTTTGCAATTTCGGGTTATCTTTTTTACAGAACCTTCAGACCGTCTAAAAAATGCTACGGATATAAATTAAAAAGCAGATTTTTTTCTCTTTTTATTCCTTTTATTATCTGGACTGTAATTTCGGGTTTGTTTTTACTTGCTGTTTCTCAAATTGAAATCTTACATTCCTTGCCTTTTGTGGAAAGCTATGCGAGTATAATTGAACGAAACGGTTTTTATGCCTTTTTAAAATGGTTTATCCATCCGCCTGCTTTTCAGCTATGGTATATTCAGCAGCTAATGATTTTTACGGTTATCTCCCCTGTTATTTACTGGCTTGTTAAATATACAAGAGGTCTCATTATAATACCCGCAGCTGTGTTATGGCTGTGTGATTTATCATTTATAATCAACTCTGAGTCTCTGCTGTTCTTTATGGTCGGCGCATATATTGCTGTTTTTAATAAAGAGGGATTTGTTCTTCAGAAAGAAAGCCGTTTATTTACTGCAATAATCACCTTATGCTGGATTGCCGTAAATATAATCAAAACCATATTGGCTTCAATTGCTGACGAAAACAATATTTTTCTCTTTATAGGTAAGGTAGGACTTTCAAAGATTTCCGTAATTTTGGGAATTATATCAATGTGGCTTTTATTTGACCATATTGTAAAAAGAATTGAAAACAAAAAGGGACTGCTGCTTATTACAAGTCATATGTTCTTTATTTATGTTCTTCACGAACCTCTGCTGCACGTTTGCTATCAGCTGGGAATCGGAACCGACGCATCAAATTTAGCTCATATAGCGCTTTATTTCTGCCTGCCTGTTTCGATTATTGCTTTTTCGGTAATTGTAAGTATGTGTGTTCGCAAGCTTTGCCTGCCTTTGCACAAGGTTTTAACAGGAAACCGTTCAAATTAAAACTATTTGAATTTCAGGAGGAATTTATATGATTATAGATTTTTCAGGTATTGAACCTACCGTTATAAAAAATTTTCGCGGCGGTGAAAAAGATACCGTTACAAGAATGTATGTTGATAAAAACAACAAAATTATGCAGGGCACTCTTGAAGCAGGCGCGTCTATCGGCGTTCATACTCACGAAACAAACAGCGAACTCATATACATTCTGGAAGGTAAGGGCAAGGTTCTGTACGACGGAGAATATGAAGCGGTTGGAAAAGGCTCCTGTCACTACTGTCCTATGGGACACAGTCACAGCCTTATAAACGACAGTAATGATACACTGGTCTTTTTTGCTGTTGTAGGCGAACATAAATAATAAATTAAAAAATATTAAACCTCCGGAAGTAAAATCTTCGGAGGTTTTTTGTTTAAGAAATATTTATTTTTCTTTAAAGCCTGCTGACTTTAAAATATTGTTAATGTACTGTTCATCTTCATCGCTTATATAATTCAGACGGTTTCTCATTCCCTCTTTAAAGCTTAC
>CAMFFI010000241.1 GCA_945949625.1 uncultured bacterium
ACCGAGTGATTCAATAAAAACAGCCTTTGTGTTTTCATCAATTGCATTTTCAAAAGCTCCCTCTTCATCAGGGTCAACAAAGGTTGTTGTAACACCATATGAAGGAAGAGTATGCTCAAGCAAATTATATGTTCCGCCGTATATTGTTTTTGCAGCAACTATGTTATCACCGGCTTTTGTAAGCGCCTGGATTGTATATGTTACTGCCGCTGCACCGGATGCAACAGCCAGAGCCGCCGTACCGCCTTCAAGAGCCGCAATTCTCTGCTCAAAAACATCCTGTGTGGGGTTTGTAAGTCTGCCGTAAATGTTTCCCGGGTCACGAAGACCGAATCTGTCTGCTGCATGCTGACTGTTGTGGAACACATAAGATGTTGTGGCATATATGGGAACTGCACGGGCATCGGTAACAGGGTCTGCCTGCTCTTGTCCAACGTGTAACTGTAATGTTTCAAATTTTAAATTTCTTTCTTTTAATGTACTCATTTATATTACCTCTTTCTTAAAATAGTTAAATAGTTTTTGAATTCAGTGTATTGATAAAAGGTAATATATCACATTCGTCCGTTTCTGTAATTCTTTCTGAGTAAAGTTATAAAAAGCAATTTCATCGTCAATACTCCTTATTTACATATTTCCTATCTGAATAGTATGTTTTGACTGTCTGTATTTTACCATAATCATAAAAAAAGTCAAGGGTTATTTTTAAAAAATTAATATTCAACAAATTTTATAAAACTTTGCAATTTGTTTTGGTTTTTTATTGAATTTGTCACAAAACTGTACTATAATCATATTGTGTTAATTATTATTCATATGATTTACATAAAGCAACATTGGTTTTTTCGCTGATTTTACAAAAGTTTCACTTAGTTTTTACTTTTTAATGATAAAATTCTTGTGATATAGTGTGCATTTTGCTCACAATAAAAAGATTAAGCGGGGTATAAAGTTTTTACTATGAAAGATAATAATTTATTAATTGACCGAGAATTAAGCTGGATAAAATTTAACGAACGTGTTCTGGAGGAGGCAAAAAGCGAAGATAATCCTCTTATGGAACGACTGCGTTTTATTTCAATTTTTCAAAGCAACTACGAAGAATTTTTCAGAGTTCGCGTAGGCTCTATTTCAGACCAGATTTTAGTCGAAAGCGATGAAATGGACGAAAATGCAACCAAAAAGCAGAAAAAACAGCTTAAAGACATTTTCAACGCTACCCACAACCTGCTTCCTAAGCTTGACGAAGCCTTTGATGAAATACTTTACGACGGCAGGCGCTATTTTACAAAAGTAACCGAAGAAAATGTTACCGACGCTGAAAAAGTTTTGCTTCAGCAGATTTTTGAAAAAGATGTTGCGCCTTTTATTTCACCTTTTATAATTGAAAAAAAGCATCCCTTCCCTTTCTTTGACAACGGAGTAACCGTTGTGGGTGTAACTCTGCAAAAGAAAAACGGCGGCTCAAAGTTCGGCCTTATGCCCATAAGAAAGTCGCTGCCTAAGGCGGTATTTCTTCCTTCCGGCAATTGCAGATTTATGCTTATGGAAGATTTGATTCTGATGTTTACGGATTTAATCTTCAAAAAATTTGTAATTACCGAAAAAATTGTTTTTTCCGTCATCAGAAATGCCGATATTGACGTAAATGAAGGCCTTTATGATTTTGATGTGGACTTTAGAACAACTATGTCCCGTCTTATTGAATTAAGAGGCACGCTTGCTCCCGTAGAGCTTAAATACACAGGCACAAACTGCGATAAAATTTTAAAGCACTTAAGAAATAATCTCTGCCTTAGCAAGAAACAGCTTTTTTATCAGAAAACACCTATTAATATGGGCTTTTTCTCACTGCTTGAAAAAAAGCTTGATAAGGAAAAGCATCCGAAGCTTTATTACAAGCCGTTAAGCCCTCAATATCCTGCCTGCGTAAATAAAGGCTCAATAATCAATACTATAAGAAGAAAGGATTTGCTTTTGTGCTATCCCTTCGATAATGTTCAGGTGCTTATTGACTTGCTGGAGGAGGCTGCAACCGATAAAAGAGTAAGTGAAATTAAAATTTCACTTTACAGACTTGCGTCAAATTCAAAAATCGTTCAGGCTCTTATTGCCGCAGCTAAAAACGGTAAAAAGGTCACCTGTCTTGTTGAGCTTCGTGCAAGATTTGATGAAGAAAACAACATTGACTGGTCAAAAATCCTTGAGGATTCAGGCTGCCGCATTATTTACGGTATGCCTAATTACAAGGTTCACTGCAAGCTTTTGCTTATTGGTATGAACGACGGCAAGGGCGACATTGTTCAGGTAGGAACAGGTAATTTCAACGAATCTACCGCAAAGCTTTACACCGACCTTGCTCTCTTTACTGCAAATCAGGATATTACATCAGACGCAAGAGAAGTTTTCCGATGCCTTAAGGAAGGAAAATTTGTAGAAAGCTGTAAGGAACTTTTAGTTGCGCCCCTATGTTTAAAGACAAAGCTCATTTCTCTTATTGATGAAGAAATTGAAAAAGCAAAATCAGGCTTGCCTTCGGCAATTACCTTAAAGCTTAATTCCCTGACCGATAAAGACCTTATTGAAAAGCTGATTGAAGCATCCATGGCAGGAGTTCCTATAAAAATGGTTATCCGCGGTATCTGCTGTCTTGTTCCGGGAATTGAAGGCAAAACCGATAATATAGAGGTTCGCAGTATTGTAGGCAGACTTCTGGAACATTCCAGAATTTA
>CAMFFI010000242.1 GCA_945949625.1 uncultured bacterium
CTGTATATCCGCCTACTCCACCGATGCCGAACACGGCAACTCTTGAATTTAACAGCTTATTTATGCCGTCTTTGCCCAAAAGCATTTCTGTTCTTGTAAATTGATTAACCATAGCTTACTCCCTGCACTTCATAATAAAAACTATTATCTAACCGTATCTATCATTATTATACTTGCAAATGCTTTTATTATCAAGTAAAACAACGGAGCCGAACTGATTTTAAACATCAAGCGGCTCCGTTTTTTAATTTGATAATTTAGTTTTTCAGTAATCGGATATAATGATTAGCCTCACGCAACACATGGTCTGCAAGCAACGGCAAAATAACGCTTCGTATTTTACATTCTTGAATTCCCTTTGCTCCTGCCGATTTAAAATCTCTGAATTTTATGGTTTCTTCCAGAGAATCAGGTGTCAATGTTTTGCTGTGGGCATTATTGCAGCTTTCAAGCAGTGAGGAATAATCCTTTGCAAAGCTGTCGGCAGATTGGAAAAGCTCTTTTTCCGACGGGTCTAAAAGTCCTCTTATAAACAAAGCGTGCTCCATCATAATCTGATTCCAGAAACACTCCGTTTCCTTCATAGACTCACAGGACAGCTTGCCGCTTTTTTCAAGAATCTGAACATATTCCCTGTAAAGCTTTGCCTCTCTGATAATATGCTCTATCAAGAGAGGATAATTCATTGTAAACATATTACAGTGCAAAACATTTCTCAAAACTTCTTCTTTAAATGAAATCAATCCGTTTAAAAGACTTATTGCTTTTCGGTTAAGAAATTTAACCTGCCTGAAATTATCCATACAGCTTTTGCATTGACTGCACATAGAAATCAAGCGTTCTTCCCTGACTGTTATGTTTTTATCAATAGGTATGCCCGTAAAGCGTTCCGTCTGCTGTTCTGCTTTTGCAGTAAATTCCGTTACAAGCTCTCCGGAACACAACACCTTTGGACTTATAATGCCTTTGCTTAAAGATATTGCTTGATTTAGCAGACGTTCAAATTCCCTTTTAAAAAACTCCGCCCGTTTTGAAAAAGAAGTATTTGCAGGGGTAAAGCCTGCTCTTAAAAACAGAGAATGTTCTTTCATTATACGTCCGAAAAACAGGTGCAGCTCCAAGGATTTTTCAATAAAATTATGAGTATCCATATTTTCCTCCGCAACTAAATATTTTATTCATACATTTAATCTCTAATTAATATATGCCGTTATTTAATATTCGTTACCGTAAGTATCAAAGGTAAGCCGAAGGGACAGTTCCTACCAAAAAGCTTACCCTTGAAAACCTATTAAATATATGTTATTATCGTAATATATACTGAAAGGTGGTTTTAGTATGAAAATTTCTACAAAGGGACGCTATGCCCTCAGAATGCTTTTAGACCTTGCACAGCATCAAAATGACGGTTATGTTGCTCTCAAGGATATTGCCGCGCGACAGAATATATCTAAAAAATATCTTGAGCAAATTGTTCCTATTCTTAATAAATCCGATGTTCTTAATACAAACAGAGGCTATCAGGGAGGTTATAAGCTTGCAAAATCTCCCGATAAATACACTGTGGGCGACATTTTGCGCCTTACGGAGGGAAGTCTTTCTCCTGTTGCCTGCCTTGACTATAACCCTGTCGGCTGTGAAAAAAGCAATGAGTGCATAACTCTTCCGGTTTGGCAGGGCTTGAAGAAAGTTATATGTGATTATCTTGACGGAATTACTCTTCAGGATATTCTTGATATGCAAAAGGAAAACTATGCAAACGACTATATAATCTAATTGCATATTTAGCAAAACACGTTATTTTCTATAATGTAAAAAAGCACCCCGCCTTGAAATTTTAAGGCGGGGCATATATTTAGATTATGATTGATTTATTCTGAAAACATCGGTGTGGAAAGATAACGCTCACCTGTATCGGGAAGCAGTGCAACAATAGTTTTCCCATTGTTTTCCTGACGTTTTGCAAGCTCTGTTGCGGCAAAAACAGCAGCACCGGAAGAAATGCCTACAAGCACACCCTCTTTTTGAGCAAGAGCTCTTCCTGTTTCAAATGCGTCTTCATTTTCTACGGTAATTATTTCATCATATATATGGGTATTCAAAGTGTCGGGGACAAAGCCTGCGCCGATACCCTGAATTTTATGAGGTCCGGGCATACCCTTTGACAACACCGGAGAACCGGCAGGCTCTACGGCAACAATCTTTATATTAGGATTCTGCTTTTTAAGATATTCACCAACGCCCGAAACAGTACCGCCCGTACCTACGCCTGCTACAAATATATCTATTTTTCCGTCAGTATCCTTCCAGATTTCAGGTCCTGTTGTATTATAATGAGTACGAGGGTTTGCGTCATTGGTAAACTGACCTGGAATAAAGCTGTTTGGAATTTCCTGTGCAAGCTCCTGCGCCTTTTTAATTGCACCCTGCATTCCTCTTGCGCCCTCTGTAAGAACAAGCTCTGCGCCGTAGGCTTTAAGCAGATTACGGCGTTCCACACTCATAGTTTCAGGCATAGTCAATATTATTCTGTAACCTCTTGCGGCGGCAACAGAAGCAAGACCGATTCCCGTATTGCCGCTTGTAGGCTCAATAATGACAGAATCAGGATTAAGCAAGCCCTTGGCTTCGGCATCATCAATCATAGCCTTTGCAATTCTGTCCTTTACACTTCCGGCAGGATTGAAATATTCAAGCTTTGCAAGAATTGTTGCAGATAAGTTTTTGTC
>CAMFFI010000243.1 GCA_945949625.1 uncultured bacterium
ATTAAAATTGCTTTCAGATGTGCAAAAACTCAAAAGCCGCTTGATTTTATAAAACAGGCGTTGGCACAATGCAGCACCCTTAACACAAGCTCTTTGGCAGTTGCAGCCTCAAAGGGAGTGGATGAGATTTGTTCGTATCTTTCATCTACAACCTATAAATCTGCAGTTGACGCTTTGAAAAAATCTCCTACGGCTTTTGAAAAATATTGCGATGATTTGTTAACGGATAAAATGAAATCTCAAAAATGGGAGCCCTTTACAATCGGTCCGTTAATAGCTTACATTATTGCAAGGGAAAACGAAATAAAAGCAGTTAGAATTATTCTGTCTGCCAAGCTTAATTCTCTTGATAATGAAATTGTAAAAGAAAGATTGAGGGAAATGTATGTATAGAGCAGCAGTTATAGGCGACCGTGACAGTGTTTACGGATTCGCTGCATTGGGGCTTGACGTAAATATAATTGAGCATGGGGAAGACCCGTCTCAGGAGTTTCGCAGACTTTGCGAGGGCGAATATGCCGTAATCTATGTAACGGAAGCTCTTGCGGCTCAGCTTGAAAGAGAAATTGAGCATTACAGCGAACAAAGAACACCCGCCATTATACTGATTCCAGGTGTAACAGGAAACACGGGAGAAGGTATTAAAGCCGTTAAAAAATCGGTGGAAAAAGCCGTTGGCAGTGATATAATCTTTAACGATTAACCCATGAAGGGATGATAAATTAAATGAGCAATGGAATAATCAAAAAAGTTGCAGGACCTCTTGTTATTGCAGAGGGAATGCGTGATGCAAATATGTTTGACGTTGTAAGGGTATCTAAGCAGCGTCTTATTGGTGAAATAATTGAAATGCACGGCGATAAGGCGTCAATTCAGGTTTACGAGGAAACCTCCGGTCTCGGACCGGGAGAGCCGGTGGAATCAACAGGCGCGCCTCTTTCGGTTGAGCTTGGACCCGGACTTATCAGCAGCATTTATGACGGTATTCAAAGACCTCTTGACGACATTATGGCTGTAAGCGGAAATAACCTTAAGCGAGGAGTAGAGGTTCCTTCGTTAAAACGTCACCTAAAATGGAATTTTCAGCCCTGCGTTTCTGTCGGCGATAAGGTTCAGGGCGGAGATATAATCGGTACCGTTCAGGAAACAAAGGTAATCGTTCACAAAATAATGATTCCAAACGGAATTAGCGGAACAATTAAGTCAATTAACGCCGGCGAATACAGCGTTGAAGATACTGTTGCAACCGTTGAATGTGCCGACGGTGAATTAAAGGACATTACTCTTATGCAAAAATGGCCTGTTCGTGTGGGAAGACCTTACAAAAAGAAGCTCTCGCCGGATATGCCGCTTGTAACCGGTCAGCGTGTTATCGATACGCTTTTCCCAATTGCAAAAGGCGGCGTTGCATCTGTTCCGGGACCTTTTGGTTCAGGAAAAACAGTTGTACAGCATCAGCTTGCAAAATGGGCTGAGGCTGATATTGTTGTATATATCGGCTGCGGCGAACGCGGTAACGAAATGACCGACGTTTTAAATGAATTTCCCGAGCTTGTTGACCCGAAAACAGGATATTCACTTATGGAGCGCACAGTATTAATTGCAAACACCTCAGATATGCCTGTTGCCGCCCGTGAGGCTTCAATTTACACAGGCATAACTATTGCTGAATACTTCCGTGATATGGGATATTCTGTTGCTCTTATGGCAGACTCCACATCACGTTGGGCAGAGGCACTCCGTGAAATGTCGGGACGACTTGAGGAAATGCCGGGTGAAGAAGGATACCCGGCTTATCTTGCGTCACGTCTTGCTCAATTCTATGAGCGTGCCGGCAGAGTTATTACCCTTGGCAGTGAAGATAAGGAAGGCTCGCTGTCTGTAATCGGTGCTGTATCTCCTCCGGGCGGTGATATTTCTGAGCCTGTATCACAGGCAACGCTGAGAATTGTAAAGGTATTCTGGGGACTTGACGCCTCTCTTGCATATAAACGTCATTTTCCTGCTGTAAACTGGCTCACAAGCTATTCGCTTTATGTTGACACAATGGCTGATTGGTACAACAAAAATGTTGCAGAGGATTGGATGGATTGCAGAGGAAGAATAATGCATCTTCTTCAGGAAGAAGCAGAGCTTGAAGAAATTGTAAAGCTTGTTGGTATGGACGCTCTCTCTTCACCCGACAGATTAAAGCTTGAGGCTGCACGATCTATAAGAGAGGATTTTCTGCACCAGAATGCATTCCATGAAACAGATACCTATACGCCTCTTGAAAAACAGCATATGATGATGAATCTTGTGCTTGCTTTTTATGATAAGAGTATGAATGCTCTTGATAAAGGTGCAAAAATAGATAAAATTGTTTCTATGCCTGTCAGAGAAAAAATCGGCCGTTTTAAATATGTAGAAAACGATAAAACAAAAGAAAACTATGATGAAATCATCAATACTCTTGATAAAGAGCTTGAAAATATTGTAGCAGAGGGGGATGAATTCTAATGCCAAAGGAATACAGAACAATTGAAGAAGTATCAGGTCCTCTTATGCTCGTAAAAGGCGTAGAAAACGTAAATTACGATGAACTGGGAGAAATTGAGCTTGCCTCAGGTGAGGTTCGCCGCTGTAAGGTGCTTGAAATAAACGGCTCAGACGCATTGGTACAGCTTTTTGATTCATCGGCAGGTATTAACCTTTCCAATTCAA
>CAMFFI010000244.1 GCA_945949625.1 uncultured bacterium
GTGGTATTTCTCATTTTTTACCCCAAAAATCCGAGCTTCACTTTGGCAATTTAGGTACTTTCTAAAGTAATTTTATCAAATTCACTGTCCGATAAACAGTGCTTTCCTCCAAAGCGTATGAATAAAAAATTGTAGAAAAAATTTACTGATATTAAAGCAAAAATTACATTTTATAAATCAAAACAATACTCATAAAATACTATTGCGGCGAAAATTTAGAATTTAAAGAAAAGCCGCTTAAAGATAAAGATAATTAAGAAGATAAAGAAAAGGAGAAAAACATTATGTCAAAAAGCAGCATTGTAGTGCCGGAAGCTAAAGAAGCACTTGAGCGTTTTAAGATGGAAGCTGCAAGCGAAGTAGGAGTAAATCTTAAGAACGGTTACAACGGAGATTTAACATCACGTCAGGCTGGTTCAATCGGCGGCCAAATGGTTAAAAAGATGATTGAATCTTACGAAAAGGGCTTAAAATAATAAAGCTTTAGTTATTTGTTAAGAAACAAACAGAAAACCGACAGGGCAAATGCTCTGTCGGTTTTTACGAATATGCAAAAACGTATTATGTTTTACACTCCCTGATTTCATAATTGGACAAATACCACATTAGCGCTGTTTTGTAATCGTTTTTCTTTTCTGTCAGAAAAGTAATTCCGTCCAAGCTTACGCCCGCACATCTGTTATCATTTGAATAGTTTTTGCTTAAACGGTCCCAGGGTGATGCAACAGAAAGTAAACCGGGATAATTTTCATCTGCCAAGGTACAACCTGAGGAGCATTGAGCGTAGGGTACATAACTAATTTCATCGTTACAAAATATGTAAATATTTTTTACAGACTCTGTTATTAAGGTTACTTTTTCTTTTATTTCTTTATAGGAATTTTTATGTTTGCTTTTTAATTCTTCTTCGGAAAAATATGTGCTTTTATCCTCTAAATCAAAACAATCCTTGTCAGCTTTCAGGTCAGTCTGAAAAAGAACAGCCATTGCTTTTAACGCTTCATCTGTTACGTCGTCGCTGTATTTTGCATAGAGAAGTCCCCGTAAAATTTCTGTATTATCATCGTCTTTTTCCTCGGTGTGAGCTTGAGTCTGATTTTCCGTTGCAGTGTCTTTTGTATCGCTTGAATTATTTGCAAAGAAGAAAAAACCGTTTTGTATAGTTATTATGGGGATTACAGCCATAACTATTAAAATTAAAACAACGGCTAAAATTTTTGATTTCATAAATATCACCTGTTTTATGTTACCTTTTTATAAAAATTCCTAAAAAATAGTCGCTCTAATTTCCTTGACATAGACCTTTATTTGTCATAGAATATATATGATTACATATAAAAATAATATGTCTTAAAATAAATTTTTTAATGAAAGAGAAACGGAGCTATCGTATGAAAACAAAATTATGTTGGATACCATTTATTCCTGTTGTATGCTTGATGATTTTTATAAAATATATGGAAACAGCAATTCCTGCAGGCGGTACATTTTTAGGCCTTGACTGGTTTGGCTTGCGTTATGCGGCTATTCTGCTTATTCCGATACTTCTTATTTCATGTGTTGTAATAAGCCTTTTTGACAAAAAAATGTCTCCCTATTATGTGATTTCTAAAAATTTCGGGGCAGCGCTTTTTTCGTTTATTACTGCGGTTGCCGTTATGTTCCAGGGCGTTATGTCAATAGTTAATACTTTCTCAACGGGAAATATTAACGCTCTTAACTTCGTTGTTTCGTTAATCGGAATTATTGCCGGTGTGGCAATGCTTTTTATTGCGTCGGCTCATTTAAGCGGGAAAAATATTAAGCAGTCACTTTCAATTTTTATGTTGCTTCCTGCTATTTGGGCAGGCTTTAAGCTTATAGAAACTTTCCTTTCCTATACAACCGTATCTGTACGTTCGCAGGATATGCTTGATTTGCTGTGCTATGCTCTTGCGGCATTATTCTTCTTTACAAATGCTGTGACGCTTTGCAATATGGAGGGAAAAAGTCCTGTTAAAAAGTGCTTTGTATTCGGTTTTCCCTTGATTGCGGCATTGCTTGCTTATTCTGTAAAGGAAGGCATAAATATTATTAAGAATTATGCTGCATATGAAATTCTTGATGTTTTAGATGTTGCCATAATGCTTTCAATTGCGCTTTATGCTTTATTCTTCATAATTGAATTATCTATAAATGCAATAAGCAAAGAGCAGGTTTCCATTATCAGCGAAGATGAACAGCCAAAAGAAATTAATGAGCCTACAAAAAGAGAAGCAGTAAATTTTTCATATGAAGATGATGGGGAAGAACTGAATCCTGTTGATTATGAGGAAAGCTCTGACTTAGAAATTACCGATGAAAGCGAAGAAATTACAATTTCAGACGAAACTGCCGTAGCTGAAGAAGATACAGCTGTTTCTGAAAATTATGAGGAAATTTCAGAAGATATATCCGATGATATCAGTGCTGAAGATGAGGGAATAAAGGATTCTGATTTTGTCATAGCTCCGCAGGAAAATGAAAAAAGCGATGAGCTTCAGACGAGAATGGACGAAATTGATAAGCTGATTCTTGAAATACAAACAAAAAGAGAGATAAATGATGATTAAAAGCCTGAAATAAAGGTGGTTTTATGAAAAAAGTATTATGTATTCTTTTTGCATTGCTTTTAATTATATGCACAGGCACAGTCTGCATTATTTCTGCCTCT
>CAMFFI010000245.1 GCA_945949625.1 uncultured bacterium
AACTTAATTTCTTCCTCGGTAGCAAACTGGGGGGATTTAACAACAACATACTGTCCGTGAGGGGATTTGAACCATGACTTTTCCAAATTAACGCAGTCCTTAAGCTCAAATTGCAAAAGAAAGGTTGCGTTGCGGGTTTCATATGCTTTGCTGTATGCGGATATGTTGTTTCCGGAAACTGTAGCGCATTGATACTGAATATCGCCGTAGGAAGATGTAAATGTACCTGTTTTTGTTGTTTTATCCACAGTTTCGCCCTTTGACGCCGCTATTTCATCGTGAATATCATCAAGACTTGTTCCTTTAATAAGCTTGTCATTATCCGCAACATCAATATTCTCTGTTAAAAGATATGTACCTAAATACATACCGTTATCATACATATCAACATATTTAAATCCGGGGGAATTATAAAGCTCAGCGTCTTTTGCCAGTGAATATGTAAAAGCGTTTCTCATCATTGTCTGGTCAAAATTATTTGTGATAAGGCAGTATTTTTTTGACTGTGAAAGTCCAAGGAGACTTGACGCACTGTCAAGCTGTAAATCAAAATCATATTTGCCAAAGTTCTCTGTGCTTGCTTTCCAGGAAATTGTTCCTCTGCCGCTAACACTGTTCAAAGACACTGCGTCGGATACTTTGGAATCAGAAATGGTTGTGCATTTTCCGCCGGACGCCTTAATGGAATTTATGTCGTAGCCTACATAAGTGTTATCTGTAAGTAGTTTTATTCTGCTGTCACGTATAGAATCAGGTAAATCATAATCATTGCCTTTTTCATCTGTAGTGTTAAGAAACATAGAATCAACAGAACCCTGCATAACCTTTATACTGTCGGTATCTTCCGAACCATATAAACTATTATCGCCCACATGCAAATCAACATCAGCATTTCCTTTTGCAGGAATGTCGGTGCTGTTAAGAGTTACCTCATAGTTATAGCCATTATATACAGTTGCGTTTTTAAGGCTAACACCGTAAGGAACATAGAAAGTATATGGGTTTTCTTGTGATTCAGCTGTACCTCTAAAATTATTCCACTTTATTAGAGTTGCAGTTGTATCATTCTTGCCGGGTGCAGCGTCAAGCCACAAGCCGTTGCCCTTTGAGTTAACGTATTCCTGTTTGTCAACAGAATTGCCTGCAACCGCTGCATTTACAGATGTAATCCCTAAAATAACAGTAAGAACGGCTAAAATAATTGATATAACCGATTTTAGTTTTCTTTTGATTTTCATTTATTACCTCCATTATGCTTGGTTCTTTATAAAATGCTTTGGTAAATATTTATGTATAATGCAGTGACAGACGCAAGGACTGTCGCTACTGAATATTAAGCCTTTTTGAATATAACCGAAGCAATAAATTCGCCCAGAAGTACTCCGAGAACACATAAAACAACAGTTAATATTACATATACGGCGCAGGACAGGTGATGTCCGCTTTTAAACAAATTCACCGTATCTAAAGCCATAGTTGAAAGAGTTGTATATCCTCCGCAAACACCGGTTTTTAAAAACATTACAAGGGAAGCGTTTATATTTGGCATATTCGCTGCCGCTCCTGCAATAATTCCGATTAGAACGGCGCCGGACAGGTTTACGATTAAAGTCATTAACGGGAAATTAAGCTTAACGGGAACAAGCGTTAATAAGTAACGCATTATTGCGCCAATAAAGCCTCCCATACCTACAAACAGGCAATCTTTAAGCAGCTGCATAGAATCTCTCCGTATATTTTAGTCGGTATCCAGCTTTAAAACTGCCATAAAGGCTTCCTGAGGAACCTCTACGGAGCCTAACTGACGCATACGCTTTTTACCTTCTTTTTGCTTTTCAAGGAGCTTTTTCTTACGGGAAATATCGCCGCCGTAGCATTTTGCAAGAACGTCCTTACGCATAGCCTTAACGGTTTCTCTTGCTATGATTTTTCCGCCGATACAAGCCTGAATAGGAATTTCAAAAAGCTGTCTGGGGATTTTCTCCTTTAGCTTTTCAGCCATTTTTCTTGCTCTGCCGTAGGCTTTATCAGCGTGTATAATAAAGGAAAGTGCGTCAACCACTTCTCCGTTAAGCATAATGTCCAGCTTAACCAGCTTGCTTTCCCTGTATTCCTTAAGCTCATAGTCAAAGGAAGCGTAGCCCCTTGTGCGTGATTTTAAGGTGTCAAAAAAGTCGTAAATTATTTCAGCCAGAGGAAGCTCATAGTGAATGTCAACACGGTCGGAGTCAATATAGGTCATACCTATAAAAATTCCTCTTCTGTCCTGACAAAGCTCCATTATATTTCCCACATATTCGGAGGGAGCATAAATATGTGCGTCCGTCATAGGCTCTTCTGCTTTTAAAATAAGAGAAGGGTCCGGATAGTTTGTAGGGTTATCAATATTCTGAACCGTTCCGTCGGTCATTGTAATTTTATAAATAACGCTGGGAGCAGTTGTAATAAGGTCAAGGGCATATTCACGTTCAAGTCTTTCCTGAATAATCTCCATATGCAGAAGTCCCAAAAAACCGCATCTGAAGCCAAATCCCAAGGCTACCGAGGTTTCAGGCTCAAAGGAAAGAGCCGCGTCATTTAGTTTTAGCTTTTCCAGAGCGTCCTTTAAATCACCGTATTTTGCACCGTCAACAGGATAAATTCCGCAGAATACCATTGACTGCGCCTCTCTGTATCCCGGTAAAGGCTCTT
>CAMFFI010000246.1 GCA_945949625.1 uncultured bacterium
GTACTTTTCAATCTGAGAGGCGGATAAGGTCATATCACTGCCGAAAAGCTTTTCTGCATTCTGAGGATTTTCAAGCTTTATGGGTTTGTTTTCAATTTCTCCTGCAATAGTTTTTAGCTGTGCAGAATATTTTTCGTCTTTGGAAAAATAATTTTTAAGCTCATTTGAAAAACGCAAGCCGTCGGAATACACCTTTGCACAGTATTCAAAGGCAGGCTTTTTCGCCCACAGCTTATGAGTTACAGGACAGGCGGAGTATTCGGTTAATTTAATTTTCGGATAAATTTTAAGCAGTTCAAGTACAAATTCCGAGGGCTTTTGTTCCTCCGACTTTTCATTTGTTGTATGAAAAAGCACAAACAGCTTGTGAGAAGGCGCAGTAATGCAGGAATATGCAAGGAATTTTTCGTGATTTGAAATTTCCTCAACTGAATCCTGAAACGGTAAATCAGAAAGAGCAAGACGCTTTCTTTCTGTTTCGGTAAATACACCTGATAGCTTGGGAACAGACGGAAACTCTCCCTCGTTTGCGCCTATTATAAACACAGCCTTTATGCCCTCAAGACGTATTCTCTGTGCGTCGCCGAATTTCACGCTGTCAACGCTTTGGGGAATCTCTGAAATCTGCACGTTTTCAAATTGTAACGACAAAAGCTCAAAATATTTTTTTACGGTTACTTTCGTTTTATCAAGCACAGCCGTCATTTTGTCAAGGGTTTCCATTAAAATATTCCATAGCCTTACCTGCTGTGCGGCAAGGTCAGGCTTGCCCTGCTCTTCAAGAACGTCATACAAGTAATTCAGCTTATCCGGAACATTAAGTTCAAGCAAAAGCTCATAAAGCGCTTTTGAAATATCCGCACCGCTTGAATCTTTGCATTTTTCTTTAAAAGCAATAATCGGCAAAACTATGCTTTTTCTGACTTTTTCTGCAATTCTTAACTGTTCTTCATCTTCGGCAGAGAAATTCTTTGAAAATCCTCTCGGATTTAATGTAAATTCCTGCTTTAAGACGCTGTGATTGATATTCCATTTAAAAAGGTAATTTTCAAAAAGAGAAATTTCATCTACGGAATTATCGGTAAGCTCCGTTTTAAGTACGGAAAGCACGTCTTCCCTTTCAAAATTATTCAGAACGCATTTAAAGCAGGAGCAAACAAGACGAATTACAGGCTTTATGTAAATATCCTCGGGAAAATCCATAAAAAACGGAATCTGATTTTTTGAAAATGAAGAAATAATTCTTGATGCGTATTTTGAAGAATTACGGCAAATAACCGCAATATCCTTATATCTGTAATTTTCATCAATTACAAGACGTCTTATGTTATTAGAAACAAAATCAATTTCTTCTGAAATATCCGAGCATTTTACTATACTTAAGTTTTGCGGAATTTCATCATAAGGCACTGTTTTACTGCCGTATATACTCCTCTCTGCAAATGATAAATCAAAAGAGGCTAATCTGTGGTTTTGCTCCATTAAAACATAGGGCGCTGTTTCAATACCGTTTTTCTGTGCAAGGTTAAAAATTCTGTTTTTCGTTTCAAATGTAGTTCTAAAAGCAGGACCAGGCGTTTCTTCATCACAGTCCATTGTTAATGAAACATAAAAATCCCGGCTTTCTCTCATTAAACATTCAAGCACGGAATACTGCTGTGCGGTAAAGCCGCTAAAGGAATCAACAGCTATAACATAATCAGAAAACAGGCTGTTTTCCTGCAAAATTTCATTTGCCTTTGTCAAATCCTCGCAGGGGTCTATGTATGTATTTGATATAATTGCCTCATAAGCATTAAGCACATAGGAGGTTTCTTTAAGCTTTTGTGCAAGGGTTTCTTCGCCGATATTTTCGGCGGCTTTATACAGCATATCAGCAGTAATGTTACATTTTAAACACTCTTTGTAGGAATGTACCATAAGCTCAAGCACAGACATTCTTCCCTTTTGCTTAGAGAAAAGCTCTAAATTGTCTGCTGTTGCCTCAAGCGCCATACTCATTATTATTTTTCTTGTTCCCTCGTCAATAGGATTATTTCTCACATTTCCAGTTTGAGCAAACACATAATCACACAAGCGTGAGAATCCGAAAACCTTTATGTTACGGCATTCCTTTGGTCCTAACAGCTCCAAAAAGCTTTTTTCCGTTTCAAAAGAGCTTTGGTCAGGAACAAGCATCATAAGCTTTTTGTTTCCGTTTCTGCAAAGCTGTGCCAGTTTATTTTTAATATATGTTGTTTTTCCTGTTCCGCTTCTTCCGATTACAAAATTAAGCATTGGTATTTCCTTTCTATTTTATTAAACAAAAGTACAGTATAAGATGAATTATAGTTTGTCCGAAAACGCTCCCCAACCCGGTAGGGACAACCCTTGCGGTTGTCCAAATTTGAATAAATCTTTAATCTTATTGTAGGGTGGGATGCCCACATCCCGCCGGACAAATATCAAATAACCGTTTTGTGTTTTATGTTTGATTATATCGTCAGCGTATGGGTTATGGCCGTACCCACAAACCGCCGAAAAATTTATTGCAAACGGCGGGATGTGGGCATCCCGCCCTACGATGTTACAAAAACGTTTTGCTCTATTTGCGGACAGCCGCAAGGGCTGTCCCTACTGCACTAACTTTATTTTTTCGGACAGCCGCAAGGGCTGTCCCTACTTCTGAAAAAATAATCGTTTGTTAAAA
>CAMFFI010000247.1 GCA_945949625.1 uncultured bacterium
GATAAAGATAACATGAAAAACCTCCCGTATGAAGTTTTTGAGCTTCATACGGGAGGTTTGCTTGTTTTGCGTTTATTTGTGTAATTCGGTAACAGTAAGGCTGTCCTCGGGAACGGGGGAAGTTCCGTTATCGGAATAGAGCGTATATGCGCTGTCGGGATAACCGATGAGTTCAAGCGAAGCATAATCTATTTCGGCGGTATTTGCCGAGGGCTTTCCGAAGGGGATAGCTTTTTTGCTGCGGATAAAGAACACAAGCTCGTCAAGGGCAATGTCAATATAGTGATGTCCTTAACTTTCCCCAAAATTCAGCCTAGACACCTCAAAATCGGAAAAGAAAGACAATTGCCCATCGAAATTGGGCAAAGAAAAGAATCTGCCAATACCCGATTTAACAGCCTTCAAAACTTCAAAGATACCGTCAGCAACAGCATAATAGATAAAATTAGGCACGCCGAACAAACGCTTGGAAACCTCAACAATTTCCGCACGCAGTTTGATATTCTCCGATTTACCCGATATTTCTGCAACATACCCTATTGCAATCGTAAGCAGCAGATCAAGATTTCTTATCGACTTTAATGACTGTACTCTCAAGTTTTCAAAGCCAAAGTTCTGTTTCTTGAATTTGAAATATTCTTCGATCCTCCACCTCATCAGATATACCTTGCATATTGCTGTACAGATTCGCTTGTCATCGCTTTTCAGATTTGTAATCAGCATCATCGGCATTTTACCGAAACCGTGCACCACCACAAGATTAAGCTCCGTATTTTTGAACTCACACAGTCTTATCGGAATAATGCTTATCTTTACGCTTCTGTTTATTCCGCTTTTATCCTTGTATTCCAACTTGTATTTACCCTTAAATGTTTTTGTTTTAAAAATCAGTCACTCCTTTGCAATTCAGAAAGAGCCAAAATGCTGACAGCCAATGAGATAAGAAAAATTCTGTAATCAAAAAATTCTTCTTGAAAAAAATAAATGTATGTGATATAATACGAATAATATGCGGTCAATTGACAGGCAGAGCGTATTGTATATATTCATCACCTGTACAAGCACATCGCAAACACTTATTTCAAAAAGGCAGGAGAATTTCTATGATTTACACAAACCCCGTATTAAAAGGCTTTTACCCCGACCCCAGCGTATGCAGAGCAAACGGAAAGTATTACATGGTTTGCAGCTCGTTTCAGTATTTCCCCGGTGTTCCCCTTTTTGAGATATCCTGCGTGCATTTTTCATTGCTCACCCCGAGCAATGTCCGGTATCATTTGAGCCTGTCCCCGGTGAAATAACTGACGGTATTCCGACATTCACGTTTTCTAATGTTGATGAACATTATCAGATAAAAATCGTGGGAGATACCAACGTGCTTGGATATTCGATTTCACAGCACGGCAGACAGCCGGCATTATGGACGCATCAATACGGCAAAGGACGTGTCATAGGCATAACTCCGGGACACACTTACGAAAATCTCGGTCAGCCCGAATACCTGAAACTGCTTATAAGATGTGCGGAATATTGTGCTAAATAAATGTATGGGATTTTTATTTTGTGAAAATGAGGTGTTGAAATGACCGAAAAAGAAAAGCGTGACCGGGGCTTTCTGTATAACGCCAATTATGACGAGGAAATCCTTAACGAAATAAACAGGTGCAACGATTTATGCCACGAATTCAATCAGATAAAACCCTCTGACCGTGAGTCGCAAAGTGCTGTCTTAAAGCAGATATTCTTTAAAATGGGTAAGAATGTTGTCGTAAACACTCCGTTTTGGTGCGATTTTGGATATAACACGACGGTAGGCGATTATTTCTTTGCAAATCATAACTGCCAAATTCTTGACGGCGGAAAGGTGACATTTGGCAACAATGTTTTTATTGCTCCGAATTGTCTATTCACAACCGCCGAACACGCAATTGATGCAAAACAGCGCAACGAGGGCTTGGAAGTGGCTTTACCTATCACCGTCGGCAACAGCGTGTGGTTCGGTGCAGGCGTAATTGTTCTGGGCGGAGTGACTATCGGTGATAATACCGTAATTGCCGCAGGAAGCGTTGTCACAAAGGATATTCCCTCAAATGTAATTGCTGCTGGAGTTCCCTGCCGTGTACTGAGAAAAATAACCGAAGCAGACAAAAACAAATATCCGCATTATACGGGCAATTAACTTTTCATCATAAACTCAAAGTCAAACTTAGGAGGATAACTATATCCGAACACATCTTTCTTCACAAATGTGTTCGGATTATGAGGAAATGGCTCCCTTGGTCATATCCTAAAAATGCAGATGAGCATCACATTCATTAGTGATGCTCATCTGCTTAAACAACGTAAAATCGCCCTTTTTCGTAAGCTCCTCTTGTTGTGGTGGGATTGCCTGCGCACAAAGCCTTTACCTCCGCATAGTCAAGAGCTGTTTCGTCCATATCTGCACAGGTTCTTTCGGGAGTTTTGCTTGTCATGACCTGTGAAATGAATTTCTGCTTGTTCTCAAGGATCTGGAATAAGTAGCTGTCAAAAGATTTATTGGTAACGTAACGATAAATATCAACCTCGGGATTTTCGTTGCCCTGACGCTCAATTCGACCATTACGCTGCTCCATGTCAGTAGAACAATTCTTACGGAACATCTTCTTTCTAATAAATCGGGCATTATATTCTG
>CAMFFI010000248.1 GCA_945949625.1 uncultured bacterium
TGAGTTTATTGTGCTTGTAAAGGAAACATCAGTTGCAGGCTATGCTGCAATTCAGGACTTAACCTATGTGGGAAATCTTATCCGCTCACGTACTTACGAGGCGTTTTTCCCGCTTATTACTGTTGCTGTAATCTACCTTGTAATAGTATTGATTTTGTCCTACTTCCTGAAAAAGCTGGAAAGGAGGCTGCGCAGCAGTGACCACTGATAATGTGTTAATAAAAGTTGAGAACCTCAGAAAATCTTTCGGAGATGTTCAGGTGCTTAACGGCATAAACGCCGAAATACGAAAAGGCGACGTTATGGTAGTTATCGGACCTTCCGGCTCAGGAAAATCAACATTTCTGCGTTGCCTTAATAAGCTTGAAGAGCCTACCGGCGGAAAGATATTTTTTGAGGGAACAGATATTACCGAACCAAAGGTTAATATTAATCTTCACCGACAGAAAATGGGAATGGTGTTTCAGCAGTTTAATCTTTTTCCCCATATGACTGTTTTGAAAAATATGACCTTAGGTCCCATAAAGCTTTTAAACAAAAGCAAGCAAGAGGCAGAAAAACAGGCTATGGCTTTGCTTGAACGTGTGGGACTTGCCGACAGGGCAAATTCCTATCCTTCACAGTTATCCGGCGGACAAAAGCAGAGAATTGCTATTGTAAGGGCTTTGTGTATGAATCCCGATGTAATGCTGTTTGACGAGCCTACAAGCGCACTTGACCCGGAAATGGTCGGTGAGGTTCTCGAGGTAATGAAACAGCTTGCCAATGACGGTATGACAATGGTTGTTGTTACTCACGAAATGGGATTTGCCAGAGAGGTTGCAACCAACGTAGTTTTTATTGACGACGGAATAATTATGGAGCAGGAGCCTCCGGCTGAATTTTTCGGCAACCCCAAAAATCAGCGTCTTAAGGATTTTCTCTCCAAAGTTTTATAAGGTAAAATTATACTCCTGTAAGGACTTTTTCTTGTCCGACAGGAGTATTTTCTTTAAAAAAGGAATTAATTATAATTATTGTTCATAAATGTTTGTGATAAAACCAAATTGCAGTTGAAATTGTTTATGACATAATATATAATGTATAGGAAAAATAACCCGTGAGGGAGTAGTGACGCTTTTGCGCGGCAAGTCAACAATCCCGGCAGTTATGCCTGGCTTGCCTGAAATCACGAGACTCATGTATAACTTTAGCTATACATAAGTCTTTATTTTTGTTTATTAACTCGGTAATTAAGGACTTAGGTTTTTGATTTCCGAGTTTTATATTTTTTGGAGGAGTTTTTATGGGAATAATTGAACTTTTTATCCTTGCAGTAGGTCTTTCTATGGACGCATTTGCAGTGTCAGTTTGTAAAGGGCTTGCAATGGAAAAAATCAACTTAAAAAAATCTGTAATTGTAGGCGCTTGGTTTGGCGGATTTCAGGCTTTAATGCCGCTAATCGGATATTTCC
Source organism: uncultured bacterium (assembly GCA_945949625.1). Taxonomy (GTDB): domain Bacteria; phylum Bacillota; class Clostridia; order Oscillospirales; family Acutalibacteraceae; genus Ruminococcoides. Next base: position 1,455 of record CAMFFI010000248.1, read on the forward strand.
TCGGTGTTCAGTTTAAAGACTACATAACTTCTGTTGACCATTGGATTGCCTTTGTGCTTCTTTCATTAATCGGCGCTAATATGGTTAAAGAGGCTTTTTCAAAGAAGGAAGAGGAAGAGGACGCGTCGCTGAATTTTAAAACTATGCTTTTGCTGGCAATAGCCACAAGCATTGACGCACTTGCAGTGGGCGTGACCTTTGCATTCTTAGATGTAAACATATTTTACGCTGTTTGCTTTATCGGCATAACAACATTTATTCTGTCTGTGGTCGGCGTAAAAATCGGAAATGTTTTCGGGGTGCGTTATAAGTCCAAAGCAGAGCTTGCAGGAGGTATAATTCTTATTCTTCTGGGCGTTAAAATTTTACTTGAACATTTGGGAGTTATTAATTTTTAAGCAAAGCTTAAGCTGTCTGATAAACAGGCAGCTTTATTTTTTTGGACAAAGCGTCACAAGTTGAATTTGAAAACATATATTGTATTAGACGGAATGTGTGATAAAGAATAGCGTTTTGCGTTATTTGAATATTCCGTTGTACTGCAAATTAAAAATTCAGGAAGTCAAATATTAGTACAAGATTATTAAAGCTTAAAAGGAAGGAGGAAAATTATGAATATTGTAAATTGCTCTGAGTCATGGGAATACGGAGATAAATGTGATTTATGCCACAAGGACGAATGTGAAAACGGTTGGGATAAACCCTGCAAAAAATGTTGTAGGGAGCATTGTTGCGACGAGTGTTGCAAAGAATGCTGCAAGGAATGTTGTGAAGAGCATTGTAAAAAGTGGATGAAGAAATGTTGTGAAAAATGCTGTAAAGAGCATTTCAAGGAATGGTTTAGGGAAATGTGGGAACATTATTTTGAGGAAACCATAGAAGAATGCTGTGAAAAATGCTGTAAGAAAATGTGCAAAGAATGCTGTCGTCCTCATAAACCCTGTGAAACGGCTGAAACTGTTGACGATACAGATGTAGCCGAATAAGCGGAATAGTTTTATATGAGAATGTGAATCGGCAGTTTAGCATTATTTTTGTTAATTTTACCAAGCTTCTGATTATTAAAAAAACAATCTGATATAGTTAAATCTTCGGCGAACTTTGCAGAATTAATGCAGAGTCCGCTTTTTATTTATAGAAAGCTGCTGTGAAACGGTGGGGTAAATGTATTGAATTATGTGTTAAATTATAGTTTGTCCGAGTGCCGTTGAATAA
>CAMFFI010000249.1 GCA_945949625.1 uncultured bacterium
CACTAAAGGGCGGAACAGGCTTTACTACACATATAGACACTTTGATTGCAAATGACGCTAAAAATTCAAACGGCGGTGCGTCAATTTTTAAAGCTGACACTCTTGCTGACGACGGAACATATCTGTTCAATTATGATACAAGAATTCCAATCGGCATAAGGTCCTTTGAGGCACAGGATAATCAGAACGGTTTCCAGTTTAAGTATGATTACGGAACAAAAAGCGATACTCTTTACGGAATAAACGCACCTATGGGTTCACGTGTATTAGGTGATAATACAAACCCGAGTTCAAATTTTGTTGATTTCTTTGATTTAGGTTACAAGAAGTCTAACGGATATATTTATGAAGTTGGAATACCTCTTAGTTTGTTGGGAATTGACAGAGACTATATTGAAACAAAGGGTATCGGCGCTATGCAGATTCTCACATACGGCACATCAGCCGTTGAATGTCTGCCGCATGACCCGACAACTCTTGATAATGCAAATGTTCCTTATGGTCCCGATCCTTCAACCTCTCATGAAAAAGAAGATATTGATAACATTACCGTACCGCTTGCCCGCATAGGTGCATTCCTGCCGGATACAGTAGTAACGGAAGCTCCTTTTGAAGTAAACTTCGGTGCCGACAGGTCCTCGGGACAGGCTGCAAATGCTTTGGTTAATCTTTCGGCAGTTGCTTATCACGGCAAAGGCGACCTTACTTATGACTTTACTGTAAACGGTGAATCAATTCAGAATTCATCTTCATCAACAGCAGCGTGGACTCCGTCTGAAACAGGTGCTTACACAATCGGAGTAACCGTTACGGATTCTGAGGGAAATATCTGTAAGTCCTCAAAAACATTTACAGTTGGCGACTCAGCAGTTGTTAAGATTCTTGGCGACGTTGACGGTAACGGTAAACTGAATATATTTGACGCTACCGCTATTCAGCTTTCAATTGCTGAGATGCCTGTAGATCCTTATGATGAAACAGTTGCAGATTTTAACTGCGACGGATTTATCAATATTAATGACGCAACAGATATTCAGCTTAAAATTGCCGAAGCTATCTGAACAATTCCAAAAGCATCACCCCTTTTATAAGGGGTGATTTTTTGCGCTATCGGGAACTGCTGCAAAAGGGTGAGAGAAAATAAGTTTTGTAATATCAATCTGTCTGCTCAAGTTACGCATTTATCAACAGGATTTTTTTGTAACAGATTTTAAGCTCTGTAATAATATGTTAAAGGGTGATGATAATGAACAGCTGCAAATCACAAGTAAAGACAGCGGCGGCATTTGGCTTAGGACTTATTACAGCTACAATTTTCCCCTGCGAATTTGTTGTGGTAGTTGCAGCGGTCACCATAGTTGTTGTTTGCTTTAAATGTCGTAGGAGGTAACTTATGAAAGTAGTACTTATTGAACGACCGAAATTCATATCTTTTTTTCTCAGAAAACTCTATAAGATTAAAAAGGTTGAACCGATACCACAGTAAAAAATTGTAATATTGGTTAATATAACCAAAAGAAGTGTGCGCTGAATGGTTAAAGTAACAAAAATTACTTCCGTTCAGCGTTTTTAATTGCATTTTTGTTTCATAAATAATATAATTAATGTGATTTGATTAAATCAAGGAGGAAGTTTTGATGATTAAAAACACAAAAAGAATTATCAGCATCATTCTTTCATTAATGTTGGTAATTTCTTGTTGCTCTGCATTAATTTTTACAACCAATGCAGCAACAACAGAAGAAAATGAAACATCGGCAACAGCATTGCCCAGCAAGTACGGAACAAACCCCGGCAATAAGGTAGGAGTCAAGAAGACGATTACTATTGACGGCAGCTTCAGTGATTGGACAGAAGATATGCTTATTGCACAGGGTGCAGCATGGGATGTGGCTAACCACTGGAAAGGCGGTCACGAAAACTGTGTTCTTGATACATACTCTCTCTACGGTGCATGGGATGATTCAAACCTTTACGTTGCATGGCAGATGGTAAATACCACCGATACATGGGCGCGTGAGGGAGACGGTCCTCTTTCTGACGGAGGACGTGTTCTTGATGTTCCTTTGATTCTTGCACTAAGCATTGACCCCAACAGCGTTTCAATGTCAAATAAAAATACTGACGGCGGTTCTATCTGGGGACAAAAAATGGGTATTACTTTTGAAACTCATGTTGACAGACTTCTCTATATGAGCGGAAAAGCAGGCAACGGAGAGCCGGGCTTGTTTAAGGCTGTTGACGCTCAGGGAAATACAAACTACAAAGAAGGCCTGACCGGTTTTAAAGCAGGCGGAATTGAATATAAAATGGCTGAAGGCTGCCTGCCAAGCTCAATTATCGGATTAAACAGCTCGAATTCACCTGACGATGTATTCAGCGAATCAAGCGATTGGGTTGATTACAAAACCTTTAAGGGCTCATCCGGTACACATAACACAAAGTATGATTCTTTCTATGAGATAAAAATTCCTTTGGCAACTCTCGGTATTGATGCAAGCTATCTTGAGAATAACGGTATTGGTGCTATGCTCCTTGCTACCAGAGGTGAATCTGCACTTGACTGTATTCCTTTTGACCCCTCAATGCTTGATAACGTATCCGATTCTTACGGCAGTGACCCAAGTACTTCTCACGAAAAGGATGAT
>CAMFFI010000250.1 GCA_945949625.1 uncultured bacterium
GTATTGCAGAGGCTGTTGACACAGCAGTTAAGGCAATTTCAGATAACAGCAAAAAGGTTGAGGGAGCAAAGGATATTGCAAGAGTTGCAACAGTTTCTTCAGCTGATGAATTTATCGGTAACTTAATTGCCGAAGCTATGGAAAAGGTTACAACCGACGGCGTAATTACTGTTGAAGAGTCAAAAACAGCAGAAACCTACAGCGAAGTTGTTGAAGGTATGATGTTTGACAGAGGATATATTGCTCCTTATATGGTTACCGATACAGATAAAATGGTAGCAGAGCTTGACGACCCTTACATTCTCATTACAGATAAGAAGATTTCAAATACACAGGAAATTCTTCCTTTACTTGAGCAGATTGTTCAGTCAGGCAAAAAGCTCCTTATTATTGCTGAGGATATAGAGGGCGAAGCTCTTACAACACTTGTACTTAACAAGTTAAGAGGTACCTTTACCTGCGTAGGAGTTAAAGCTCCCGGATTTGGCGACAGAAGAAAAGAAATGCTCCAGGATATTGCTATATTAACAGGCGGTACAGTTATTACTTCCGATTTGGGACTTGAGCTTAAGGATACTACAATCGACCAGCTTGGCAGAGCTCGTCAGGTTAAGGTTGACAAGGAAAATACTATTATTGTTGACGGTGCAGGGGATACCGACGCTATTAAGGGCAGAGTTGCTCAGATTCGTTCACAGATTGAAAATACAACCTCTGACTTTGACCGCGAAAAGCTTCAGGAACGTCTTGCTAAATTGGCAGGCGGCGTTGCAGTAATCAAAGTAGGCGCAGCTACCGAAATTGAAATGAAAGAGAAAAAGCTCAGAATTGAAGACGCGCTTGCTGCTACAAAGGCTGCTGTTGAGGAGGGTATCGTAGCAGGCGGCGGTATTGCTTGTATGAATGCAATTCCTGCTGTTGAAAAATTTGTAGATACTCTTGAAGGCGACGAAAAAACAGGCGCTAAGATTGTTCTTAAAGCACTTGAAGAGCCTCTCCGCCAGATTGTTGCAAATGCAGGCCTTGAGGGTTCTGTAATTGTAGAAAATGTTAAGAAGGCTAACAAGGTTGGCTATGGCTTTAATGCTCTTACAGAAGAATATACAGATATGATTGAAGCAGGTATTGTTGACCCGACTAAGGTTACAAGAAGCGCATTACAGAATGCTTCCTCCGTTGCCGCAATGGTTCTTACAACAGAATCACTTGTTGCAGATATTAAGGAGCCGGCTCCTGCCGCTGTACCTGCATCACCTGATATGGGCGGAATGTATTAATTAACTTACAAGTGAATTTTATCATATAACCCCTTAATTCAAAAAGCCGTGACTTTTCAGCCGCGGCTTTTTGCTTTTAGTTAGATTCTTCACAAAACTATAAAAGCTGACGGTTAAAAATTACTTCACCGTCAGCCTTTGTTTGTATCTTTGTTTGTATAATTAATAAATTAAAAAACTATAATTAAAATTCCTTTTTGACTTCTCTTACGAACAATGTGCTAAGCTCCTGTTTCATAGGCTTGTTTTCAAATAAAACATTATATACCGCTCTTACAATAGGCACATCTACATTATATTTATCTGCAAGCTTAACAAGTGCTTTAGAGGTCATAACTCCCTCTGCAAGCTTATCGTATTTTATGCCTTTTGCAAAATCCTCGCCGTATTTTCTGTTGTGACTCCAAGGGGAGAACAGGGTAGCCTCGTAATCTCCCAGATGACACAGTCCGTAGGCACTCATTTCATTTCCGCCGAGAGCCTTTATGAGTCTTGCAATTTCCCTTGTGCCTCTTGCCATTAGCGCACCTTTTAGCGAGGTGTAGTTAAGCCCGTCAAGCATACCTGCCGCAATACCGATAACATTTTTAGCGGCAGCTCCGATTTCACTGCCCACTAAATCAGTTCCGTAGTAAAATCTTATAAGCTCGCTGGTAAATTCATCAACAAGCCTTGATTTAACCTGTTCGTTATTGCTGTCGATAACCATACAGTTAGGAATACCCTTTACATAATCCTGTGGGTGACCGGGACCAACCCATACGGCAATTGGCGTTTTGCTTTCGTCAACAAAATCGCCCACAACCTGACTGAGCCTTTTTCCGCTTTCAACCTCAACGCCTTTCATACAGAGGACAATGGTTTTACCGTCAAGATTATTCTTTGAAATATCCTCCATATATTCCCTTAAATGCTGACAGGAAATTGAAATAACAATAACCTCTCCGTGATTTACAGCCTCCGATAAATCGGATGTTACATTTATTGACGGGGGATATGTAAGGTATGAATTTTTATGGGTATTATAAAGCTCAATAAATTCAGGAGCGTCTGCAAGACCGCAGCTGATTACGTTATGTCCGATTTTGTCCAGATACCAAGCAATACAGCTGCCCCAGCGGCCGCAGCCCAAAACAGAAATGTTCATAAAAAAGTCTCCAAAAAAATAATAAAAGAAAAATCCCGCTTGACCGTATGTGCCGTTAATAACCTGCCTACGAATAGAACAGGTGGGTGCTTTCCCGTATGCTTTAGGCTCCCTTCATCCGAAGAAGCGGGAGGTCTGCACACCGCATAAGGAGTCAAGCTCCCGATTTAAAAGTTGTAGGGTTATTTTAGCTTCATTCACGCATCAAGC
>CAMFFI010000251.1 GCA_945949625.1 uncultured bacterium
ACTGTTTATGCCTTTTCCACAGAAAACTGGAAAAGACCTGACGACGAAGTAAATTCCCTGATGAATTTATTTAAGTCATATCTCGAGGAGGCTCTTGCAGATTTTAAGGAAGACAGCATTGTTGTAAAGTTTATCGGCGACAAAAGCAAATTCAACAATGATTTAAAAACCTTGATGACCGAAAATGAAGAGCTTTCCAAGGACAGAAGCGGTATGGTTTTGAATATTGCGATGAATTACGGCAGTCGTGACGAAATAACCAGAGCCGTAAAGAATATATCAAATATGGTCAAGGACGGTACAATAAGCGTTGATGATATAAATGAGGATTTGATTTCTTCTTATTTATACACAGCCGGTCAGCCGGACCCGGATTTGATTATACGTCCCAGCGGTGAATATCGTATTTCAAATTTTCTGTTATGGCAAAGCGCCTATTCGGAATTTGTAATAATGAATAAGCTGTGGCCTGACTTTACTCCCCAAGACCTTGATGAGGCTTTGGAAATTTATTCAAAAAGAAATCGTCGATTCGGCGGTGTTTAGTAAAGGTTGAAACGTGATGACATCTATGAAAACAAGAATTTTAACAGCAGTCATAGCAATTCCCTTGCTTGTAATTGTATTGTTTTTCGGTACAAAAAGCTTTTGGGTAATAACAACTCTTATATCTGCCATAAGCGCATTTATGACAGGTGAACTGCTGACTGCGAAAAAGCTTTTGACAAATTTCTATATTTCAATTCCCTGTATAGCTTTTTCTTTTGCATTACCGCTTTTTTCTCATACACCGTTTATGTATGTTCCGGTTTTTGTTTTTATTTTGGTTTTATTTATTATTATAATACTTAAAACAGATGTCTGCACATATGACGACCTTTCTTTTGCTTTTACAGGCTCCGTTATAATTGCTTTCGGAATGTCCTGCCTTTCATACTTGTGTGCAATATATGAATCATACACCGCATTTTTTATGGTAATTACGCTTGCAGTACCGTGGATGGCAGATGCAGGGGCGTATTTTGCAGGAACTTTTTTGGGAAAACATAAGCTTTGTCCAAAAATTAGTCCTAAAAAAACTGTTGAAGGCTTTTTCGGCGGAGCAATTTTTTGCGTTATAGGCGCTCTGTTAATCGGTGTTATTTTCGCAAACTTTATTTACGAAAACATAAGGGTTAATTACATTTCCTTGCTGATAATCGGTGTTCTTGATTCTGTTGTATCTGTAGTAGGAGATTTATGCTTTTCCATTATGAAGCGTCATTGTAAAATAAAGGATTACGGCTCGATTTTTCCGGGACACGGCGGTATGCTTGACAGGTGTGACAGCGTAATATTTACAGCACCGCTTATTTTACTTGTAAATCAGCTTTTGCCCATAATTTCGTGAGGTTATAATGATTAGTTCAATTTCAATTTTAGGTTCTACCGGTTCAATCGGCACACAGGCGCTTGACGTTGTATCTAAATTAAATATAAAGGTTACGGCTCTTGCTGCATATTCAAATATCAGTCTTCTTGAACAACAGGTAAGAGCTTTCAAGCCTTTGGTTGCAGTAGTTTTTTCAGAGGAAAAAGCCAAGGAACTGAAGCTGAAAATAAAAGATACGTCAACAAAAGTGCTGTCAGGTATGGACGGTCTTATTGAGGCTGCAACCTTGCCTGAAAATCAGCTTGTTTTAAATTCACTTGTTGGAATGGTTGGACTTAAGCCGACTCTTGCCGCAATTGAAGCCAAAAAAGATATTGCCCTTGCAAATAAAGAAACGCTTGTTGCAGGCGGTGCATTGGTTATGGACGCTGTCAGGAGAAATAAAGTAAGCCTTTATCCTGTTGACAGCGAACACTCTGCAATTTTTCAGTGCTTGCAGGGAAGACCGGATAAAGATTCTCTTAAAAAGATTATACTGACAGCATCAGGCGGTCCTTTCTTTTCAAAAACAAAAGAAGAGCTTGAAAATGTCACTCTGAGTCAGGCTTTGAATCATCCAAACTGGAGTATGGGTGCAAAAATAACTATTGACTCTGCCACAATGATGAATAAGGGACTTGAAATTATTGAGGCATTCTGGCTTTTTGATGTTCCGGTTGACAGTATTGATGTTGTTATTCACAGGGAAAGCATAATCCATTCTATGATTATGTATAAGGACAATTCAGTTATTGCTCAGCTTGGAGTTCCGGATATGCGAATTCCCATACAATATGCAATCACATACCCAAATCGAGTGCAATCGCCTGTTAAGGAGCTTGATTTAACAGAAATTGCCACAATGACATTTGCAAAGCCTGATGAAAAAACATTTAAGTGTATGGCGGCCTGCAAGAAAGCCTTAAAGGCAGGGGGTACTGCCCCAGCCATTGTAAACGGCGCAAATGAGGCGGCTAATAAATTGTTCAGAGAAAATAAAATCAAATTTTTGGAAATCGGAGATTTGGTTGAATCGGCTTTGAATAATGTAACGGCAATTACCCCAAAAAAGCTTGAGGATGTTTTAAATTCCGATAAGCTTGCCAGAGATTTTGTAATAAATTTAGCAAACGCGAAATAATTTATGTTAGGTATATGAAAAAATAATTTGGAGTTGATGTTCACCTTGACGCAGGTTTT
>CAMFFI010000252.1 GCA_945949625.1 uncultured bacterium
AAATCTTTTATTTTGCTGTAACCAATTGAAGTTTCATAACCGTCACATGCAGAAACAAAATATCCTGCCTTGGGACTTTTGATTTTTCCCAAACCTACACTGCTTGAGGATTCAAGGCTTGTCTTTTCCTGTTCGAGCTGTTCAATTTTCTTTGAGAAATCCTTAACCTGTCCTGTAATTAACTGCCTTTGATTTATAGAGTTAAGCAAACCACTTAAATCACTGTCGGCAGAAGCCAGGTTTCCTTTGTTAACATCGCCTAAAAAACCGATAATTCCGCTGTTTAACTGATTGTCAACAGTATCAAGACCGACGCTTTCGGAATAATATGAATTTGTCAGAAATGTAAGCTCGCTTATCTGACTGTCAAGTTCTTCTATTCTTTGCCTTGAAACTGCGTCAGTTGAATTTGCATAAATATTAGCAATTACACCGTCTTTTGAAATTTCATCACCGTCATCAAGCTCATACGCTACATAGCCATCAGAATCATTTGTAATAAATTCTTCATTTCTTACAATAAAACCGTCGGCATAGATTTTATCTGTAACAGAAATCTGCGTTGCGTTTTCGGTTTGCAGTACATTAAAGTTTGCACTGAAAAAAAGAAAGAAAACATATATAAGAATAAGTGCGGTTATTGCACCGATTAAAATTCTTTTAAACAAAAGTTTATCCATTTCAAAAATCCTTTGACTTAATTAAATTGAGAGATTGCATATAAAGTTCTTCAAAACTGCCGTATTCATCAATAAACAGCCAGTTGATATTTTCATCCCTGCGAAACCATGTCAGCTGACGTTTGGCATATCTTCTTGTGTTCATTTTAAGCTGTTCGATACAATCAGAAAGAGACGACTCGCCGTTAAAATAAGGCTTTAGCTCTTTATATCCTATTGCCTTCTGAGCAGTTTCGCTCAAATCAGATTTCAAAACCTCCTCGGCTTCTTCAAGCAAGCCTTGTTCAAGCATTAAATCAACACGTCTGTTTATTCTTTCGTACAAGTTTTCTCGTTTTTTGCAGGTAAGTCCTATTTTTAAGCAATTATAGGGAGACTCCTGCCTTGATTTTTCATTTTGTTCGGTAATTGTTGTTCCTGTAACTTCATAAAATTCCAAGGCACGAATAATTCTTTTTGCGTTTTTCTGAGAAGATAAATTATTATAGGACTCCAAATCTATATTTTTAAGCATTTCAAGTAAAAAGTCAATACCCTTTTCATTTAAAAGCTTTTCGTATTTTCCTCTTACAAAATTATCAGAACTGTTGTCAACAAATTTTACATTATTTAAAAGTGAATCAACATAAAGTCCTGTTCCGCCTACAACAAAGGGCATTTTTCCTAAATCATATACCGATTTGATTTCTTTGTGCGCCAATTCAACATATGAGGCGACAGAAAACTTTTCACAAGTATCAAGAAAGCCGATGAGATGATGAACAATACCCTGCATTTCACTTTTGCTTGGTTTTGCAGTGGCAATATTCATACCTTTGTAAATCTGCATTGAATCAGCGGAAATGATTTCTCCGTTTAATTCCTTTGCAAGCTCAACAGACAAACGGGTTTTTCCTGAGGCAGTAGGACCTACTATAGCTATAACATTAATTTTTTTGCTCAAAATATCACACCCTGCCAAATTGTTTTTCAATTTCACGCTTTGAAATCACAATGCTTGTAGGTCGTCCGTGAGGGCAATATCTTAAAGCAGGGTCGGTTTCAATCAGATTTGCAATTTCTATCAATTCCTTGTCAAGACTTTTATTGCCCGCTTTTATGGCTGCCCTGCAAGCCACATTGTGATATATCCAGTCCATTTTTTCAGAGCGTATATCTTTTTTGTTTTCAGCTATATGAGCCGACATTTCAATAACCGAATCTACAATATCTGATTCATCCAAATACTGGGGAGCGCTTCTGACAATTAACACTCCGTTGCCGAAATCTTCAACATCAAAAGCACATTCTTTAAACATATCAAGATTGTTAACGGCTGCATTATAGTCAGACTTGTTAAGAGTTACGGTTACAGGCTTTAAAAGCATTTGAGAAAAACCTGCTCCCTTCTCTTTTTTTAAACGCTCATAGATTATTCTTTCATGAGCGGCGTGTTTGTCAATAAAGACAAGCTCTTTCTCATTCTTCTCTATAATAATATACGTCTTAAAAGCTTCACCTATATATCTAAAAGACGGTTTATTAACGTCAATAAGAGGCTTTATGGTATTAGAATCGTTCTGTTTTACATCATCAGCCTGATTTTTTACAGGCAAAGGAATATTATCATTACTATGTGACGTATTTGTGTCAGTTTTTGGAGTATCTTCAAGCAAATCTATATAATTTTTAATTCTTTCCTGCTGATTTTTCTCCGATTCTCTGCTTTTTTTTGCTGAATCTACAGTGATTTTGCCGCCTTCTTTATTTTGATTAAAGCTCATATTCTGAGAACTGGCGTTTTCTGCTTTATAGTCATTATCAGCCGCCGAACTTAAATTGCTATTGCTCGGCTTTGAAGGTCCGGAAACATAATTAAGCTCATCAAAGGGATTATATTCTTTTTTAACAGGAACCTGCGGCTGTTCTTTTATTATGGACTTAGCCATTG
>CAMFFI010000253.1 GCA_945949625.1 uncultured bacterium
TTGCTTGAAAGGAAGTCTATTATTCACTTTTACACAAACTTTTCGGCGGTCTCTATAGATTATTGAAACAGCATAATCTCTGCTGTTCTTTGCAATTTGGGTAACATTTTTTGAGTCTTTCCAGAAGGACGTAAATACAACAGGCAAATTTTTAAAAGCCTTTGCCGCTTTGCTTTCGGTCTTTGGCTGAGGAACACTATTAATCACATAAGGAGACGGATTGTTCACAGGCGGCTGCGGCTGTGCATACTGCCCCTGAAAAGCGTTGCTCTGATTAAAATTAACAGGCTGAGCATTGTTGACATTCGCCGAAGAATTAACACCGGCTGCATTTACATTTGCATTAACGCCTGCACTTACATTTGTATTAATGCTTGCGTTTACATTTGAATTTGCGCTGGCCTGATTTGCGGCATTTACCGCTGCCTGACAATCACAAACTACATTGTCTTCCAATTGTTTTCCGCAATATCTGCAAAACTTCATTGTTAATCTCCTTTACATAATTATATTATTTTTACTTATCCAACATCAGCTTAATTTATCCGAAAATTTTTGTTCTGCCGTAATCGTTATTGCTGATATAGGAATCATATTTTTCAAGATCTGCAAGCTTCTTGTCGCCTGTACCGTAGCTTATATCGCTGTATTGAAGCTTATCGTTGTAAATGAATGCGTCGGTAATATAGTAGGAAATATAGTATTCTTTATATGAGCTGAACCAGCCCTCATACTCGCCCTTTGCAACAACTACGATTTTATTTTCCCAATCTTTATTTGAGCCTGCTTTCGGAGTAACCATATATATGCTTTGTATCTGGGGATTTTTAAGGGTTTTGCTGGAATTATTAATATAATCTGTTACAGCAGTTTTGATTTGCTCCGTATTTGCTTTTGCTTCATCAACAGTAATAGGTGTATTGGCAGTTACAGTAAAATCTTGAGTTGTTGAAACAAACACAATATTTGTATCTTCTATATGATTTGTGCTTAAGTCAACGGAAACAACATCTCCGTTAGAAAGATGACTTAATTTTCTTCCATAGCCGTAATCATCATCGCCCTTTGTATATTCCATTGATACATAGCCTATATCGTTTCCGCTGTTATCAAGTACCTTTACGGTGTCATAGTATTCATCGGCGTCATACTTAAATACATAATCCCCTGTTTTATACTCAAAATCCAAAACACTGAAGGTTAAGTCGCCGTCTTTAAAGTTTGCAATATATGTAAGGTCATTATCGGCAATGTATTTAAGAAGGTCAACCTCTGTTGCCTGTTCAAGAGTCAAATCGTCCTTGGCAAGTTCGTCTTTAACTTTAATTTCAAACTGCTTGTCGCTTCTGTCAAAACGAACATTCAGTTTATTTTCATATCTGTCCATTTCTCTTAAAGAATCCTGGTCCTTATCCCATGTTAAGTTAACAACAATCACATCGTCACTGCCGAGATTCGTAACGCTTACATATTTTGATGACTCACTGTCTGAGTCTTTTTTGTCATCATCGTTGTTTTCGGCACCCTTGACTGTTGCCTCAAGCTTACAATGCTTTGTAATACTTGAAATACTTGCACCGTTAGAGCTTAAATCGTCAGTGATTTTGTTGATAAGTCCCGAATAATCATTATTTTCAATTAAGTCTTCGTAATTGCCGCGGTCAACTCCGCCGTCAACAAATTTATAGTACAGCTCATCATTATCAATTGAAACAGTTGCCTCAGCATACTTTTCATAAAGCATATCGGAGTCAAAGTCAACCCTTATGTAATCAGCAATATTCACGCGGTTAAACAACGGTAAAATCACCGATACAACAACAATGACAGCAATTATTAAAACAACAGCGGCGGCAGAAGCAATTATTGCAATCAAAGCCTTTTTGGATAAATGCTTTTTAGGCTTTGGCTGTGCAGGCTGAGGTATATTATATAATTGATTTGCATTGTTTACTGTCTGATTTTGCAGTTGATTATTGTCAGACTGTGTTTGGTTGCTCTGTTGTGCATAATTTTGAGGAATAGGATTTTCCGACACCTCATTTTGCTGAACATCATTCTGAGGTACGGGATTTTCCGATACCTCATTTTGCTGAACATTATTTTGAGGTACAACATTCTCCGGCACAGTTTCAACTACCGCACCGCAATTTTGACAGAATTTATCTCCGTCATTCAATTTGTTTCCGCATTTTTCGCAGAACATTCTCATCTCTCCCTTTGTTTAAAAAAATTACTTACGGTCATATTGTACCATATTTTCGATTTCGTGTCATTAAAAAATGAAATTTTTATCGCTTGTCGGAATTTATTATCAAACCTTTGAACTTTTTGTCAAATTCCTTTTAATTTTTATGCACATACACAATGCTTTTATAAATCATCATATACATAAAATCATAATTATATGATTTTCATAAGACAAATTTGTAAAAACTATTTGAAACCCCATATATATTTACATTTTTCAGCTAACAAATAATTTGAAAAAAATGAAAAATATTGTAAAATAAAATTAACGCAATACAAAACAAGAAAGGGTGTCTATATGAAAATATATCTTGAAGGGCCGTTTTATAACGAAGAAGAATTAAAAAAAATC
>CAMFFI010000254.1 GCA_945949625.1 uncultured bacterium
CTATTATTATGCAGACGACAAGGCTGTCTTAACGGCAACCGTTGAACAGCAGTCGGGAAAGCTGATGAATTTAGGCTGCGGAACCACTGTTTCGGTATTTATTAACGAAAGCGAAACAACCTATCAAAGCGTTATCCTTGCAATGACGGGTATTATGGCTTGTGTTGCAGGCGGTTATTCTGTTGAAAACGTGACCTTCTTTGCCGATTTGTATGTAGATACAATTTCAAATTCAAACAACAGCTTTTGGTATAATAATTGCATTTATCTTCTTAATGTTGAAGAGGGCGAAACAGACGAAGACTCAACAATGCTTTTTAGAATTGTAGCGGCTACGGATAATATTGAAGATGAATGGCAGCTTGTAAATTATAAAACCTATCTTCAGGAAAACACTCAGGCGGCAACTTCGCCCGAAAGCAAAATAGAGATTTCTCCCGACGTTGAGGGTGCAATTGCCCAAAAGGAAACAGACTCCTCGGAAAAATCAGAAACCGAAAGCACAACTCAATAAATCAAGCCCATTGTGAACAGCAATTCACAGTGGGTTTTAATTATTTAATTGACATAAGGAAAAATACTTTATATAATGAAAAAAGAACCCTAAGGAGGTTTTGTTATGATACTTGCAATTATATCGGCTGTTTTTTGTTTTGCAGCCGCAGTACTGATATTTACACCTTATTTCAGAAGAATACCCCTGCTGCGCCCTCTTGCCTATTACTTGTTTTTTGAAGGCGTCTGGCAGCTTGCGTCCTATGTAATTTTGCAGATAGACCCTACAAACGGATTTATTGCAAACATAAATTATATAGGAACAATAGTAATTATAGGATGCTATATTTTTATGCTTGTAATGACAAACATAAAATCAAAAAAGAAAAAGAAAAAAACCGATAAAGAAAGAAAGGTGTAAGCGTTGGGATATGTATATGCCGGTTTGTGGGCAGTTTTGGCAATTTATCTTTTTGTAATGGCAAACAGAGTCAGCAAAATTCTTTATTTGGTAGGCGGTCTGTTTTCATTTATGGCAATATGGTGGCTTGTAAATGAATTGGTAAGCATAAATCTGTTTGAAGGTGTTTACGGAATTATATTCCGCGTGGCAGTTGGAGTTATTCTGATTGCACTTCTGATAATTTATCTGATTATGAAAAAAAGAAATAATCAGGAATAAATCAGGAAAATTAGTAAAAATATTTTCAGCAGGCACAATATATAGTATAAAATTTTTTAAATTTTCGGAAAATAAAAATATTTCTTAAAAATTCAGTAAAACACTTGCATTTTTGTAATAAAAATGTTATGATTAATTTCACATGACATGAATTTTAAGGAGGTGGGACAATGCCAAACATTAAATCAGCTAAAAAACGTGTAAAGGTTATCGCAACTAAGACAGCTCGCAACAAGGCTACAAAGTCTGCTTTAAAAACAGCTGTTAAAAAAGCTTATATCGCTATTGACACTAATGCCGACAACAAAGCTGAGGCAGTTCGTCTTGCTATCAAGAAAATCGACCAGGCTCAGGCTAAAGGCATCATGCACAAGAATACAGCTTCCAGAAGCAAATCAAATCTTGCTAAAAGACTTAACGCTTCTGCATAATTGTCTGTAAAATTACAATTTGATATAAACTTCAAGAGCAGAGATTTTACTCTGCTTTTTTGTTTTATAGGAAATTGCTCGGTTGCGCTCGGGAATAAAAGGTTTGTATTATCAACCTGTCTGCTCGATTATTTTGGAGGTTTTTTAGGACAACCGCAAGGGTTGTCCCTACTGTCCGAATTGCGTGTCGAGGCACTCGATTTTTTTGTATTATAGGAAATTGCTTGGTTGCGCTCGGGCATAAAAGGTTGCAGTCAGTACAACCTGTCTGCACGAATTGCGTGTCGAGGCACTCGATTTTTTTGCATTATAGGAAATTGCTAGGTAGCGCTCGGGAATAAAAGGTTACAGTCAGTACAACCTGTCTGCACGAATTGCGTGTCGAGGTACTCGACTTTTTGTTTTTTTATTGACTTTTTGAAAAAAACTGCTATTATTAACTTATAAGATGTGTATAATACTTACAGATAGATTATATTGGTTTTTTTCAAGGAGGCATTTAATATGAAAAAAGGTAAATTCGGAATTATTATAGGTATCATTTCTTTTGTTGCAGCGGCTACTGCGGCGCTTACAGCTTTCTTTATTGTAAGAGAAAAAAAGAAAAAAGACGATGAAGAGCTTATGGAATATCTTGATTGTTCAATTGAATAAAAACTGATTTTCGGCACCTGCTTTGTGGCAGGTGCTTTTTTTGCATTATAGGAAATTGCCCGGTTGCGCTCGGGCAAAAGTAGGGACAGCCCTTGCGGCTGCCCTCAATATACAACATTTCCGAATGATTGGTAGGGCGGCTTGTTTCTGTCCACTCATAGGGGGATTGAGGGGGTATGGGCGGCTGCCGTACCCACATCCCGCCTTAATATTAGTTACAAACGGTGGAATATGATGCGGCGGCTTGTGGGCAAGCCGCCCATACAATTACTTAGGGACGTCGAGACGCCGTACCCTAAAATTCAGCCTGAAAGTTT
>CAMFFI010000255.1 GCA_945949625.1 uncultured bacterium
CTGCAAAAGCGTACTCATTGCTTTTTTGGCTGTATCCTGCAAATACTCCGGCAAAAGATTATACTGACGTTTGTCCACAGCCTCAAATATACTTTCAGCCGAGGTTTTTCCGTAGCCTGAAAACATTTTATCTGCTTTTGAATTTCTTGTAATAGCTTTAATTGACACCTTTAAATTATGAAAATCATTTTGAATAAGAAAAACATCAAAGGCATTTTCTTCTTTAACAAGTTCATTCATAAGCTGCCATATTTTATCTCTTTCCATAGAAAGAATTTCATCGCCGGTTTGATTTGAAGATTCATCGCCCCAGCCTTTTTCTTTCAGATAACGAATACAGCTCTCGTAATCATTAAGCGAAAGCATATTTTCTAAATCTTTATTTGTGAAAAGCTTTAATTCTTTGGAGCGGATACGGGCAACCGCATATGTGTAGTCTGCTTTTGCCAAAAAAATCCCTCCTTAATCAGAAAACAGCAACGCTGAAATTTCATCTGTCAGTTCTTCGTGCTTACTGCGGAACATAGCTTCAAAAGAGCAGTTCTCTTCAATTCCGCCGTATATAAGTATAAATCCGCTGTTGATTTTTACGGGAGCTTTACTGATTGTAAGCTCGCCCTTTGAAACAGCATTGATTTTTTCGATGAAGTTTTTGGGAAGTCTGTCTAAATCTTTTTTTGAAAAGGCAATTTCTCCCTTTTCCTCCTGAGAATTTTTTTCTGCAAGCTTAAGAATTAAGGAAAAATACTGCTCGTCATCCAAGCTTTCCATATACGAAAGAGTTTTTGAAAGCATTTCATTAATTACCTGCTGTTTAGCAACAAGCAACGCTCTGTTCTGCTCAAGGTTTGCAGAGGATTCTCCCCTGTTAATAATATCCTCAGCTTTTTTCTCAGCATTTTTAATAATCTGTTCAGACTGTTTCTGTCCCTTTTGCTCAGCCTCTGAAATAATCTCCTGTGCTTTTTCGTTAGCCTGAGCAATTATTTTTTCAGTGTTTTCAGCTGATTCTGCTCTTATTTCTTCAATAATTTTATCTAATCCTGTCATAACAGTTACCTTATTTCCAAGAGGTTTTAAATGGTTACGTTAGCAATTCCGAATACAGCAAGAATAGAAATGAGTAATGCAAGAATAGCGTATGTTTCTACCATTGCAGGAAGAATAATTGCTTTACCCATCTGGTCAGGCTTCTTTGCTACTGTACCGATACCTGCAACTGCGCAATTTCCCTGATGAATACCTGAGAAAAGTCCTGCGATTGCAATTGGTAAGGAAGCTGCAAAATAAAGGAGTCCCTGCTGTAAAGAAACATCCTGAGGTGTACCGATAATACCGGTATTTGTTAAAATAAGGAATGCAACAAGCAAGCCGTAGATACCCTGTGTTGCAGGCAAAAGCTGGAAAATAAGAACTTTACCGAAAAGTGAAGGCTCTTCGGACAAAACACCTGCTGCGGCAACACCTGCTTTACCAACGCCGATTGCCGAACCCGTACCTGCTAAAAAAGTAGCAAATGCTGCACCTAACAGTGCAAAAAACAAACCTGAATTAGCTAAAATTTCTGACATGTCAAATATCCTCCTTGACTTTATAATGCTTTGAATTTATTTTGAAAGGATTGAAGGCTTTGCCTCCTCCTTCATAAAACTTTCCGAAAAATTCAACAAATTGTAAGCGGTTGGTATGAACATATGCACCCAACGCGTTAATTCCAATGTTCAGAAGATGACCGATTACAAAGATTATTGCAAACAAAATCATTGCAAAAACACTGGAACCGAACATAGAACCGATTTTGTTGAATACCTGTGCGATAACGCCTGTTGCAAGACCGAGCGCCAGCAGACGGCTGTATGAAAGAATATCGCTTAAATAGCCGGTTACTCCGTATAAGCCGTAAGCGCCCTTTAAAAGTCTTTTTATGGGATTTTTGCTTTCTCTTCCCGAGAAGATGAGAATAATTATTGCTCCGATAAGAGCGCAAACTCCTCCGATAGTTAAGAATACCGGCGGCAGCACAAAGCCTGCCAAATCCTTCATCATATCAAGTGATAAAAGCGCCAGAATTCCGCCGCCTACAAGAAGATACCAGCTTATTACGTCATATAAAACGTAAACAGGACGTTTGTTCTTTATGTGAATGTAGCCTTGTATTCCCAAACCCACAAAAAGATGAATTATTCCGAATAAAAATGCAATCATTAAAAGACGCATAGGGTCGTTAATCGGATTAAACCATATGGGTGTTACAAGTCCCGGTATCTGAGGAACCTGCTGTGCAGACATTCCCATAAAGGTTGTGCATATTACGCTTATTGCGTCGCCGAAAAAGCTGCCGAACATCAAGCCCCAGAATGTAGTTGAAATACCGCAGTAAAAGAACATTTTAACTGCTCTTTTCATACCGTATTCCATATTTTTAAAATGATGCAAAGCCCAGCCGCAGGCAAGACTCATAACAATACCGTAGCCTGCGTCGGAAAACATCATTCCAAAGAAAACATAATAGAAAATTGCCATAATGGAAGTAGGGTCAACCTCGTGACGTTT
>CAMFFI010000256.1 GCA_945949625.1 uncultured bacterium
TGCCAAGGAGCTTCGTTCAATCGGCATAAATCCCGACATTATAGTTTTAAGATGCGATGAACCCCTTGAAGAAAGCATTTTCAAAAAAATTGCACTTTTCTGTAATGTTAAGCCTGACTGTGTTGTGGAAAACATTACTATCCCCGTACTTTATCAGGCTCCGATGATGCTTGAAAAGAACAATTTCAGCGACGTTGTTTGCAGAGAGCTTAATATTAATGCTCCAAAAGCAGATATGCGTGAATGGGAAGAAATGCTTGAAAGAATTAATTCAAGAGATAAAGAGGTAACAATTGCACTTTGCGGAAAGTACGTTCAGCTTCACGACGCTTACCTTTCCGTTGCAGAGGCATTAAGCCACGCCGGCTACGAAAATTCTGCCCATGTAAATATTAAATGGGTTGACTGCGAGCTTATTACGGAATATACAGTTGACGAGCTTTTAGGCGATGTTGACGGTATTCTTGTTCCGGGCGGCTTTGGAAACAGAGGCGTTGAAGGAAAAATTACAGCGGCAAAATACGCCCGTGAAAACGATATTCCGTATCTTGGAATTTGTCTTGGTATGCAGACCGCTGTAATTGAATTTGCACGAAACGTTTTAAAATTTGACGATGCAAATTCAGGTGAGTTTACACCAAACGGAAAGCACAATGTTATTGACCTTATGCCTGACCAGCAGGGCATTGAGGACAAAGGCGGCACAATGCGTCTTGGCGCTTATCCCTGTGTTATTAAAAAGAACTCGGTAATGGAAATGGCTTACGGCAAAAATGAAATTGCAGAGCGCCACCGTCACCGTTATGAATTTAACAATGAATACAGAGAACTTTTTGAGAAAAAGGGTATGAATATAACAGGTACCTCGCCAAACGGTCTTTTGGTTGAGGCAGTTGAAATACCAACCAATAAGTTTTATGTAGGCGTTCAATATCACCCTGAATTCAAGAGCAGACCTAACTCTGCACATCCTTTGTTCAGAGAGTTTATTAAAGCGTCGTTAAAATAATTTACAGAGCAAATCTACTTGGAAGGAATGATTCCCTTGAAAACAAATAAGAATTTTAACAATCTTGTTCCTAACTATCTTTTTGCGGAAATTGCAAAAAGAACAAACAATTATTTAAAGGAACATCCCGATAAATCACTTATAAAGCTGGGTATCGGCGACGTTACTCTCCCCCTTGCTCCGGTTGTTGTTGAGGCAATGAAAAAGGGTGCAGACGACCTTGGAAAGAAAGAAACCTTTAAGGGCTACCCCGATTACGAGGGCTATGAATTTTTACGTCAGGCAATTTCCGATTACTACAAGGGCTTTGGTGTAACCGTAGGTGCAGATGAAATATTCGTATCTGACGGTGCAAAGTCCGACTGCGGAAATATCGGCGATATTTTCGGCAAAGACAACACTGTACTTGTTACCGACCCTGTTTATCCTGTATATGTTGATTCCAATATTATGGCAGGCAGAGAGATAATTTATGCTGCATCAAATAAGGAAAACGGCTTTGCTGCAATGCCTGATGAAAATGTAAAAGCTGATATTATTTACCTTTGCTCACCTAACAACCCAACAGGCTCTGCTTACAATTATGAACAGCTTAAGGCATGGGTTGACTATGCAAACAAAAATGACGCAATTATTCTTTATGACGCCGCTTATGAGGCATTTATAACAGAGGATTTGCCGAGAAGTATCTTTGCAATTGAAGGCGCAAGAAACTGTGCAATAGAGTTCTGTTCACTTTCAAAGACAGCAGGCTTTACAGGCACTCGCTGCGGATACACAATAATTCCTAAGGAGCTTGAGCGTGACGGTGAAAACATTTACGCCTTGTGGTATCGCAGACAGGCTACAAAGTTTAACGGCGTTTCTTGGCCTGTTCAGTGTGCGGCTGCCGCTGTATTCAGCGAAGAAGGACAAAAGCAAATTAAGGAAAACATTGCTTATTATCAGGAAAACGCAAGAATTATTGCGTCTGCTCTCGATGAGCTTGGTATTTACTACACAGGCGGCAAAAACTCACCTTACATCTGGCTTAAATGTCCGAACAATATGGGTTCGTGGGAATTCTTCGATTTACTGCTTAACGAAATAAATGTTGTAGGAACTCCCGGTGAAGGCTTCGGCAAAAACGGCGAGGGTTACTTCCGCCTTACCTCATTCGGTGACAGAGATAACACCATTGAGGCAGTAAGAAGAATTAAAGAACTTCTTAAAAAATAATTTACAGCTTTTAGTTAAATAATGCAAACAATAAACCGTACTTCAATTTTCAGTGAAGTACGGTTTATTTAGTATTTTCTATTGTCTTTTAAATATATTATGATATAATATAGACAATTTAATTTTGGGGTGTTTTATATGAAAATGATTTTGGGAATAATGAAGGATGAAGATTCTAAGGTTGTTACGGAAGAGCTTAACAACGCAGGCTATATGGTAACAAAGCTTTCCTCAACAGGCGGATTCCTCAAGCAAAAGAGCACAACTCTTTTAATCGGAACTGATGATGAAAAGGTTGAGAAAGCCATTGAAAT
>CAMFFI010000257.1 GCA_945949625.1 uncultured bacterium
ATACCTTCAAGTGCAGGAATTGAAGATTTTGTTGATACTGCTCTTGAAACATTTGACACTGCGTTTGCAAGGTCCGTTCTCAAACAACTGAATTTCATTTTTATTATCCTTTCATATCTATTCTTTATATTTAATTAGTAGTAGTAGTAGAGAATGTTAAAATGTTTATTATGGACAAAAAACAAGAGTTTATGCACTTTTTCAAATAAACATTAAAAAAGGACAAATTGTGAAAAATTATTTAAAACTTTCAGGTTGTCCTTTTTTATCAACATCTCTGTTGAATTATGTTTGTGGAATGTTATTGAAAATGTTGAAAGCTTTGCGCTATCTGTCGCGGATATTTTTGATTATATCCTCTACGATTTCCTTTGTTTTTGAATTTGTTTTTATAAGCTTTTCCACCTTTTGATTGGTGTATATTATAGTTGAATAATGACGGTTTCCGAACTCCTCTCCTATTGCCTCCATTGAAAGGGGAGTAAGGGAACGTACTATGTAAATTGCAATCTGTCTTGCGTTGCTTATTTTTGCACTTCTGCTTTTCTGAGAGCGTATCTCCTCGCTTGTAACGCCGAAGGTTCTGGCCACCTCTTCAATAATTTTTTCAACCGTAAGCTCCGGCGGAGCCTCGTTGTTGAGAATGTCGGATATAATATCCTGAACAGAGCTTATTGTGGGACTTTCGTTATTAAGCAGGTATCTTGCCTTTAATTTCTTAACGGTGCCTTCAAGCTGTCTTATATTTGTTTTAAGCTTGCTTGCTATGAATTCACAGACATCGTTGGGAATTTCAAAGTTCATATATTCTGCTTTTCTTTTTATAATGGCAATTCTTGTTTCAAGCTCAGGAGGCTGAATATCTGCAATAAGACCTGACTCAAAACGTGAACGCAGTCTGTCCTCGAGAGTTTTAATTTCCTTTGGAGGACGGTCGGAGGTAAGAACAATCTGCTTGTGTGCGTCATACAAGGCGTTAAACGTATGGAAAAATTCCTCCTGTGTACTTACCTTTCCTCCGATGAACTGAACGTCGTCCACCAGAAGAATATCGGAATTTCTGTATTTTTGCCTGAATTCGCTCATCTGACCTTTTCCCAGACAGTCAATAAGCTCGTTTGTAAAGTCGTCGCCCTTTATGTAGCATATTGACATTTCAGGGTGAGATTTTTTAATTTCGTTGCCTATTGCATAAAGCAGGTGAGTTTTTCCAAGACCTGAATTTCCGTATAAAAATAAAGGGTTGTAGGTTCCCGCAGGCTTAGCCGCAACTGCAATTGAGGCGGCATGGGCAAATTTGTTTGAAGAGCCTACAATAAATGTATCAAATGTATATTCATAGTCCTTATCAACGGGAGTATCGTCCTTGTCGTCGGACTTGTCCTCGTCAATATCCTCGGGAATGTTGAGAACAATGTTGAACTGCTTTCCGAAAACAGCCTCGAAGGATTCTTTAAGCAAAGGCATATAGCAAAGCGTAAGAGTCTGCCTGTGAAAATCGTTGGGTACAAGCAAAACAGCCTCGTTCTTTGTAAAATCAAGATTAACAGGCTTGATTCTGCTTATCCAGGTTCTGTAAGCAACGTCTGTAATTTTAGTTTTGCAGTAGTCACAAATAACGTTCCATGCCTCTGTAAAAGCTTCCATTTTCCTCCGCCTTTCAGCAATAAATCCTTTTCTTTAAGCAAAAAACTATGTAAATTTATTGCATATTTCCTTAAAATATATATAACTCCATTATTATAGAATACATTATAGCAAAAATTTAAGAAAAAAGCAAATAAAATTATTATGTATATATTTATTTTAAAAAGTAATTAAAAACTTATATATGGAAAAATTTTTATAATTAAAATAGTGTTAAAGAATTAAAAATACACAATATATTGTGGTAAAATAAAAATTGATTTTTTTTAAAAACAAAATTTAAAATTTTTAGTTGACGATTGATAAAATTTAAGTTATAATGCTAAATTGCAAGGTTATATATCCGAAAGGGGGGTTTTCGATGCTGAGAACATATCAGCCTAAAAAGCTTCACAGAAAAAAAGAGCATGGCTTCAGAAAGAGAATGTCCACATCTAACGGACAGAAGATTTTAGCAAGAAGAAGAGCTAAAGGTAGAAAAAGGTTGTCTTATTAAAACGGAGACCACTTTTAAGTGGTCTTTCTTTCTATATGAACAACGGGCTGTCGGGTGGTTAAATAATGAGTGATTACTTCACTTTAAAAGAAAACAGAGATTTTTCACGGCTTTACAGAAAAGGCAAAAGTTTTGTAAGTCCCGTATTGGTAACTTATATTTTGAAAAATAAATCTAATAACCTGCGTTACGGAATAACTACCGGCAAAAAAATTGGAAATGCAGTAAAAAGATCCCGGTCAAGACGTGTAATAAGGGCGTCGTTCTATGAGCTTTTTGAAAGCGTCAAGCCGGGGTACGATTTCGTTTTTGTTGCAAGGGGAAAAACTCCCTTTGTGAAAAGCTCTGCTGTAAAAGAAGCAATGAAAAATGCCTTTGAACAAGCCGGCGT
>CAMFFI010000258.1 GCA_945949625.1 uncultured bacterium
TGCAGGAAATTCAAAGCCTGTTTTCGGTCTTTATAATATGACCGTAAATGAGCTTATTCCTTTAAAAGAAAATAAATACCTTAAAATCACTCTGACAAGGAATAATTCGAGAGTTCAGGTTGTAAGCTTTAGTATTTCTCCCGATGAATTTCCTTTCAAAAAAGGCGATACGGTAGATTTAGCCGTAACTCTTGACGTAAATTCCTATAACGGAACTGAACGGCTTTCTTTGATTTTAAAGGATGTCAAGCCTGCCGGTTTTGAAAACAGCGAATATATAGACAGCCTGAGAATTTATGAAAGCTTCTGCAAAGGAGAAAAGGTTCCGCGAGAGAGCCTTCTTTCAATTTATCCCCAAAGAGAAGATTTTGCAGCGGTTTACCGCTGTATAAGAAACAGCGGAGGCTTTAACTTTAAAATTGAAAATCTCTGTAACAGGCTGGAAAATAAAATCAGCCTCGGTAAAATCAAGGTTATACTTGAGGCTATGAACGAGCTTGGATTAATTGAAATTTATGAAGGCATTAAGGAAACAAAAATAAAATATATAAAAACAACAGAAAAGGTGGATTTGCAAAGTTCACAGATTATAAAAAGTTTAAGGGAGGTGCTTTAATTGAGCCGTTTTTCAAATGTTGCACATTATCAGGATTATCAGCAGCTAAAGGAATTGATTGCTCCCCGTGAAAGCAACATTGATATGAAGAAGGTGGAAAAAGCGTACCGCCTTGCAGAAGCCGCCCACGGCGATCAACGCAGACTTTCAGGTGTTCCGTATATTCTTCATCCTACATCTGTTGCCTGCATACTTGTGGAGCTTGGTATGGATACCGACTCAATAGTAACAGCACTCCTTCACGATGTTGTAGAGGATACAGACCATACCCTTGAAGAAATAAAAAGTGAATTTGGCGAAGACGTTGCAAATCTT
Source organism: uncultured bacterium (assembly GCA_945949625.1). Lineage (GTDB taxonomy): Bacteria > Bacillota > Clostridia > Oscillospirales > Acutalibacteraceae > Ruminococcoides. The sequence continues at coordinate 932 of CAMFFI010000258.1, forward strand.
GTTGACGGTGTAACGAAAATTTCTAAAATTCCTTATTCAAACAGGGAGGAACAGCAGGCGGAAAATATAAGAAAAATGCTCATAGCAATGTCAAACGACATCAGGGTAATTATTATTAAGCTTGCCGACAGACTTCACAATATGCGTACAATTGAATGTATGCCTGAACAGAAAAGAAGAGATAAGTCCCTTGAAAATATGGAGGTATATGCTCCTATTGCACACAGGCTCGGTATTAAACGTGTTAAGGAAGAGCTTGAGGATTTATCCTTGCTTTATCTTGACCCTGTGGGCTATAAGGAAATTGAGGACACTCTTTTGTTAAGAGAATCCGAGCGTGATAGTTTTATTGAAAAAATCAAGAAGGAAATTATAGAAAAAATCGGTGATACAATACCGGGGGTATATATCAGCGGAAGAGTAAAAAGCATTAATTCCATATACAGAAAAACCTTTATGCAGGGGAAAACACTCGACCAGATTTTTGATGTTTTTGCCGTAAGAGTTATAGTTGATACAGTGCGTGATTGCTATAATGTTTTAGGAGTTGTCCACGATATTTACCAGCCTATTCCAAATAGGTTCAAAGACTATATTTCCACACCTAAATCAAATATGTATCAGTCCCTTCATACAACCGTAATCAGCAAAGACGGCATACCCTTTGAGGTTCAGATAAGAACGTGGGAAATGCACAATACCGCCGAATACGGTATCGCCGCTCACTGGAAATACAAGCTGGGTATGACAGAAGGAAGTCAGAAGGAATCAGTCAAGCTCAATAAAAGTCTTGAGGATTTGAAAAAGTCTTTAAAAGCACAAATTGAAACTGAGGATGCAACGGATTTAATTAAAAATATTAAAAATGATTTCGGTCAAAGCGACGTTTTTGTGTTTACGCCAAAGGGTGATATTTTTACCTTGCCTTTAGGCTCAACCACAGTTGACCTTGCTTATCTTATTCACACCGAGGTAGGTCACAGAATGGTGGGCGCAAAAGTAAATAACAAAATCGTGCCTATTGATTATCAGCTTAAAACTGGTGAGATTGTAGAGATAATAACCCAGAAGGATGCTCATCCAAACCGAAACTGGCTTAATATCTGCAAAACCTCAAGCGCAAAAAGTAAAATCCGTTCTTGGTTTAAGCGCGAAAAGCGTGACGAAAATATTGCAGAGGGAAAAGCCGAGCTTGAACGTGAGCTGAAAAGAAACGGAATACATTTCTCCGATGAGGAAGCAGGAGAATTTTTCAGCAAAATGCTGCAAAAAAAGCACTGCAACACTATGGACGATTTTTATGCGGCAATCGGTTACGGCGGAATACAGCTTTGGAAAATGATGCCACGAATTAAAGAGGAGTATCAAAAAAAATATGTAAAGGAAATTGAACAGGTTGTGCCTGCTCAGCAAATGCCGCCGAAGCGTAAAAAAGCAACCTCAGGTGTGATTATTGAGGGAGTTGACGACGTATTAATAAAATTTTCTCAATGCTGTAACCCTTTACCGGGCGATAACATAATCGGCTATATTACCAGAGGCTACGGCGTTTCAATTCACAGCAGAAACTGCACAAATGTTCCCGCCGATATTTCAAAATG
>CAMFFI010000259.1 GCA_945949625.1 uncultured bacterium
TATATTCGTCACGAGGCGGCTTTAATACACCGCAGACTGACTGTTATTGATAAAGAAAACGGCAAACAGCCAATGATGACAAAGCACAAAGATAAGGTTTACTGTATCGTTTACAACGGAGAGCTTTACAACACCGAGGAACTTCGTCACAACCTGATTGAAAAGGGACATAAATTTAAAGGTAAAAGCGACACAGAGGTTGTTTTAAAGGCTTATACCGAATATAAAGAAAAATGCTGTGAAATGCTGAACGGAATATACGCTTTTGCAATTTATGACATAAACGAAAAAAAGCTTTTTCTTTGCCGTGACAAAATAGGCGTAAAACCTTTATTTTTTTATGAATACAGCGACGGCTTGCTATTTTCTTCCGAAATAAAAACAATGCTTGCAAGCGGTATAGTCAAGCCTGTGTTAGACGAAAACGGACTTTATGAGATGTTATTTTTAGGACCTGCAAAGACTCCCGGCAACGGAATTTTTAAAGGGGTTAAGGAGCTTTTGCCGGGAGAATATGCAGTTTACAAAAACGGAATTTTAACAAGAAAAAAATACTTTAAAATCACTGCAAAAGAGCATACTGACAATGAAAAGCAAACTATTGAAAAAACAAGGTTTTTGCTGACTGACGCTGTGGAAAGACAGCTTGTAAGCGATGTACCCTTGTGTTTCTTTTTGTCGGGAGGACTTGACAGCAGTATAATTGTCAAAACAGCCTCTGATTTTCATAAAAAAAATAAGCTTGACAGAATCAGCACCTATTCGGTTGAATACAAGGACAATATGAAATACTTTGAAAAAAGCCTGTTTCAGCCTAATGCAGATGTTGACTATATCGACATTATGGTGCAAAACGCAAACACAATACATCATCAGGTCATACTGGATAACAGCGAGCTTGCAGACGCACTTTTTCCTGCTGTAACTGCAAGAGATTTGCCCGGTATGGCTGACATTGACTCTTCCCTGCTGTTATTTTGCAGACAGGTAAAGGAAAATTACACAGTTGCATTATCGGGAGAATGTGCCGACGAGCTGTTCGGCGGATACCCTTGGTATCATAATAAGGAAATACTCTTTGAGGAATGTTTTCCATGGTCAAGAAGTCAGAAAATACGAAGAGATATTCTAAACAAAGGCATACTTCCGAAGGGTGAAGAATACGTTCACCAAAAATACCTGGATACAATTTCGCTTGCAGAAAAACTACCCACGGACACAAAGCTTTCTGCAAGAATGAGAGAGATGTTTATTCTTAACTTCTACTGGTTTATGCAATGTCTGCTTGACAGAAAAGACAGATGTTCTATGTTCAGCGGTCTTGAAGTAAGAGTTCCCTTTTGCGATTATCGTCTTGTGGAATATGCCTACAATATGCCATGGGAGCTGAAAGCATACAAGGGACGTGAAAAAGGAATTGTACGAAAAGCCTTTGAGGATATTCTTCCCGAAGAGATTTGCTGGAGAAAGAAAAGTCCCTATCCGAAAACCCACAATCCGATTTATATGCAAGCAGTCACAAGGCTTGCGGAAAATGCACTTAACAAAAAGGGTTCGCTTTTGAACGAGCTGATTAACAAAGACAGCGTCTATGAAATAATAAATCACCCGGAAGAGATTTCTTCCCCATGGTACGGTCAATTAATGAGAGCTCCGCAGATACTTGCATATATTGCACAGCTTGATTATTGGTTTGAAAAATACAATATTAATGTGGAATAAAAAATTATGGTTTTTCCGAGTGACGTTATATAAGTATGGGTAGGGCAGCTTGCCCACAAGTCGCCGTTTGCTATTGATTTTGCGGCAACTTGTTTGTACGTCATTCGCCCATACCCTGACCATATAAAAAAGCATAAAACACAAAACGGTTATTTAAAATTTGTTCGGCGGGATGTGGGTACGGCAGTCGCCCATACCCCCTCTATTCCCCTATGAGTGGGTAGAAACATCCCGCCCTACCATAAGATAATTTATTTATTTAATTTAGGACAACCGCATGGGTTGTCCCTACGAATACGGTTACATAATTGCACTCGGTTAAACTATAATACATATAAATCAAAACTAAATATAGAATAATAAAATTTGAATTTTTATAAATAATATGGTAGTATTATATCACCACACATTAGGGGTGATTATTATTACCGAAAAAAGATTTATGCAAATACGCCACTGGTTTTCAAAACATAAAATAACCTTTGGCTTTATAAAGCTTTGCTATAATGTTTTGCCCATTACTGTTGCAATCAGCTATATTCTGCTTTTAGTTACCGCTTTTGCATACAACGATATTTTCAGTGTAAAATTTCTTAAGGTTCTTTTAGTTCCGGCAGGAGTTTTTGTATTTGTAACACTGCTTCGGAGCTTTCTTAATTTTCCGCGCCCTTACGAAACCTTGAGAATTACTCCTCTTATTAAAAAAAACACAAAAGGACATTCCTTTCCCAGCCGCCATACTGCCAGCGTTTTTATAATTGCCATGACATTTTTGTATATTGACACATTGTTGGGTGTTTTATTTTT
>CAMFFI010000260.1 GCA_945949625.1 uncultured bacterium
AATGCGATATTTGGCTTAAATATGCCGATTTTGGCTTTTGGAAATTTGCCGAGGCTTTTATTTAATGAAACTTTTTATATGTCTGATTTTAAATCAGCAACGGGTGTGGTTTAAGAGGAAACTTATACACGCAGCAAAAAATGTATTTTGTACGTGAACAATAAAATACACATATAAAAAAACGAAAAGCATAAAAGAAGCTTTTGAGAAAAAGAAAAATTGCATAAAAAAAGTGCCCGCAGAAAGCGGGCGGCATGTTGAATAAATAAATTAAAGAAAACCCAGTTCTTTGCTGTATGGGCACCAGGGGCGAACTTCAATTATGTTTTTGCAATCGGGGTCGGTGCATCTGACATAATAACTGTTCATCCAACCGAAGGCGTCGGGCTGCTCCATAGGGTCATATGCGTGAACAATATAATAGCCGTTGTCGTCTTTATAGGCGCCGTCCTCTATCATATTGTATATTTTTCCGTTAAACTTAATTTCGCTGCGCATAGGCTTACCTCCACAGTTTTACTTCAATAAGAATACTACAAAGACAAAGAAAAATCAAGGGATAATTGTTTTTTAGTATGTTTATTGGGGATATAACATATTCTATCCCAATAATATGATGTAATACATTCAAATGTTTAATATTTAATAATGGATAATAATTATTAAAATGATACTGTAACATAACCTGGAAGCAAAATGATTTTTACCAAATTGTGAATTTTAAATTTCGGTACTTGCATTTTTATTTGTAAAACAGTATAATATGTTGCATGTCAAACAGTTGAATACTCAACAATAATTTAAGGGAGAATGGCTTAATGGAGAATAGACCTATAGGAATGGAACTGCGCAAGCTTTCTCTTCATATGAAAAGATATATGGAGTCACATTCCCACTGCAAGATGATAGACAGGATTACCGGATCGAGCAGCTGGATAATAGCCTATATCGGTGAAGAAAAAAACAAAGATGTTTTTCAGAAAGATCTTGAAAAAAAATTTGGAATAACGCGTTCCACAGCGTCAAAGACTGTTGACGCCATGGTTAAAAATGGTTTTATTGAGCGCTCTTGCGTAGATTATGACGCAAGACTTAAAAAACTTGTTCTTACCCAAAAGGCACTTGATATTCTTGATATTATGGACAGGGATAGAAGAAATATTGAAGAAGTGCTTACCGCCGGATTTTCTGATAAGGAAAAGGAGAAGCTGCACGGTTATATTGTAAGAATGACAAAAAATCTTGAAAGCTGTTCGGAGGACAAAGTATGATTAAACTTATTAAGCGGCTTGCAAAATGCGTAAGGGAATATAAGCTTACATCTGTACTTTCGGCGGTGTTTGTCGGGCTTGAAGTGGTAATGGAGGTACTGATACCTCTTGAAATGGCAAACATGATTGATTTCGGCATCAATGCCGGAGATATGGCTTATGTTACAAAAAGCGGTGTAAAGCTTTTAATTTTCGCATTGTTTGCGATTCTTTTCGGCAACCTTGCCGGGCGCTGCTGCGCAATTGCATCAAGCGGCTTTGCAAAAAATATCCGTCACGATATGTATTACAACATTCAGAATTTTTCTTTTTCCAATATTGATAAATTCTCTACCTCAAGCCTTGTTACAAGGATGACTACGGATGTTTCAAACGTACAGAACGCATATCAGATGCTTATAAGAATGGCATTCCGTTCGCCGATGATGATGATTTTCTCTGCGGTATGCGCCTTCAGAATTTATCCGAAGCTGGCAGCGGTGTTTGTAGCATGTCTTCCTGTTCTTATGGTAGGTCTTTACATTATTATGAGCAAGACCCACCCGATTTTTAAGCGCGTGTTCAAAACCTACGACCTGCTTAACCAAAAGGTGCAGGAAAACCTGCGCGGAATCCGCGTGGTAAAATCCTTCATACGCGAGGACCACGAAATAGATAAATTTGAAGAAACCTCTGAAAGTATCCGTTCCGATTTTACAAGAGCGGAAAAAAACCTTGCATGGAACGCTCCGCTTATGCAGGTGTGTTCATATACCTGTATGATAATTGTTTCATGGCTTGGCGCAAAGGCAATTGTTGCCTGCGGCGGCGACCCGGCAATCGGCCTTTCCACAGGCAACCTGATGAGTCTTATCACATATGCAATGCAGATACTTATGAGCGTAATGATGCTTTCCATGGTATTTGTTATGTCCACCATTGCAAGAGAGGGCGCAGAGCGTATATGTGAGGTGCTTGATGAAAAAAGCGACCTAACCAACTGTGAAAGTCCTCTTGAAACCGTTCCTGACGGAAGCATAAGCTTTGAACACGTCAATTTTTCGTATTCAAAAACCGCAGACAAACTTTGCCTTGACGATATTACATTGGACATTAAGTCCGGTGAAACGGTTGGCATAATCGGAGGAACGGGCTCTTCAAAATCAACGCTTGTTCAGATGATTCCCCGTCTTTATGACGTTACCGGCGGCAGTGTTAAGGTTGGCGGGCACGATGTACGCGAATATGACC